>CAYOHN010000514.1:0-2050 GCA_964403735.1 uncultured Spirochaetales bacterium
GCGCCCGACGCCGCCGTGGCGCTGCCAGAAGACGCCGAACTCCTCCGGCCCGGGGCTCCAGGCCTGGAGGATGTGGTCGCAGGCGAGACCGGCGGCCACCTCGTCGACCTCCCGATCGGCCGCGAGGCGCAGCACGCCCTTGCCCACGGCCCCCATGTCGGGCTTCAGGATCAGCGGCCAGCCGTGCGCGATGGCGAAGGCCCGGATCCGCGCGGCCTTCTCCGCGACCTCCAGATCGGCCGGCAGGTGCTCCGTGGCGGGGAACCAGCGCTGGTCGAAGGCGAGCTGCGTCACGTACTTCGAGCCGATGCCGATCTCGCCGTGGTCGAGGGCCCAGTTCGCCTTCGCGAGGTTCTTCGGCGGAAGCCCGCGCATCGCGCAACCGACGAGCAGCGTGGCGTAGTAAGGTGCCTCGAACAGCCGCGCGGGCCAGAACTCCCAGGGTGCCAGTTCCCGATCCGGGAAGCGCCGGACCTGCCCGCGCGCCGGCCTGCCCCCGGGACCATCGGAGAACCTCTGCATGCGACGCCTCCTCCGGGCGATGCTACTGCTGTGTCTGGCCGCTCCCGCCGGCGCCGCCGAGGACTGGCGTCTCGAACGGGAAGCCGAAGGCATCCGGGTCTGGATCCGCAGCGTGGAGGGTTCCCCCCATCGTGCGGTCCGGGCGCGCATGGTCGTGGACACGCCGATCGAGGACATCGTCGCGATCCTGCGCGACACGGACATGTGCCGCGACTGGGCCCGCTACTGCGAAGCCTCTCACGTGCACGAGAAGCTCGGCGAGTCCGAGGCCTACATCTACACGCACAACGACCTGCCCTGGCCGGTCCCGGATCGCGACGTGGTCTCCCACGTACGCTGGACGGAACACCCGGAGACGGGCGTCGTCGAGATGGAGGCCGTGGCCACCGAGGGGATCCTCGCGCGTCTGGAGGACGTGGTCAGGCTCACGGACGCCTACAGCACGTGGACGCTGCGACCGCTCGAGAGCGGCGAGGTGGAGGTGACGACGGAGGCCCACGTCGACCCTGCGGGCCCGGTTCCCGCCTGGATCACGAATCGGCTCCTCGTCGACGCACCGTTCCGGTCCCTGCACCAGCTGCGCGCGCTGGCCGTCGCCGGGGGAAGCGCGTCCGACTGAAGCCGCCGGACGGCGTCAGGCCGTCGCCGGCGCCGGCCGGGGGTGACGGCGCGTGGTCCATTCGATCCAGACCGTCGCGCCGCAGCAGAGCCAGGTCAGGCAGGCCATGACGAACAGCGCACCGCCGTCCGTGTTGCCCGCGGCGTCCACGACACGCACGACACCGAGGGGCGTGAACAGATGGAAGAAGATCGCGCCGGAGATGACCCCGAAGCCGAGCGCCGCACCGTACAGACGCGTCGCGGGGATCAGCATGACGATCGTCGCGACCAGCTCCGTGAGGCCGATGATCCAGCCGCCGTGGGCCGCGAAGGGCTCCGCGACGGCGGACAGGACGGGCAGACCCGCCATCCACTGTCCGATCGTGTCGAAGATGATCTCGGTCTCCTCGGAGCCCGTGAACTTGAAGAACAGGGACTGGACGAACACGAAGGACGGGAAGATCACGAGGGCCCAGCGCCCGATGGTCCGGTAATCCATGACCTGCACTCCTCTAGCCCGCATATCTCACCGATTCACGGCTGCGGACGCGGATCTGCCGGGAAATCCTGCGTTGCGCTCGGCCCGGGTGCTCGACGTACTGTCCAGTACGCCTGCGCGCCCGGTCTGTCGCGCGCCTTGTCTTTCCCGGCATCTCCACGCCCTCGCTTCGCGAATCGGTGAGATATGCGGGCTAGGCGGATGAAGGATCGATCGATCAGGTTGCGGCGCCGTTCAGCGACGCCGGGCGACGAGCGGTGTGTTGCCGGCGAGCATCTCGGCGGCGTCGACGTAGAGGCCGACGAAGGTCGTGTTGAAGACCGGGTCGACGACGGCCGTGTCGCTGACGTAGGCACCGAGCTTCAGATAGCCACGCAGGAGCGTCGGCAGGTTCCGCGTCGCCCGGGCGAAGTCCGGGCTGCCGGTCGC
>CAYOHN010000515.1:0-2042 GCA_964403735.1 uncultured Spirochaetales bacterium
GCGTTCGTCGTGAAGGAGTTCTTCGAGCAGGCGAGCAATTGGCGCTCGCACGGTTCGCTGGACGCCTATCTGGATCACTGGCAGGTGCCGGGCCTCGCTGGCATCGACACGCGTGCGCTGGTGCGGCGGATCCGCGACGGCGGATTCCAGAACGGCGTGGTGTCGACGGATCCCGCTCGACAGGAGGCGGAGGACCTCGTGCGGACCGCGCGGCAGGCGCCGGTTCTCGACGGTCGCGATCTCGTCGCCGGGGTCACGACGCCCGAGGCGTATGCGTGGCACGAGGGACTGTGGCCCGGCATCGGCGGGCAGCTGCCGCGCCGCGACCGGCCGGATCCGCGACTGCGCCTGGTCGCTTACGACTTCGGCGTCAAACGCAACATCCTCCGCCTGCTGGTCGAACACGGCTTCGATGTCACCGTGGTCCCGGCAACGACGCCGGCGGCCGAGACGCTGCGGCTGGCGCCCGACGCCGTGTTCCTGTCGAACGGCCCCGGGGACCCGGCGGCGGTGCGCGACGTCCAGCCGGTGGTCCGGGAACTCGCGGATCGGCTGCCGATCTTCGGGATCTGTCTGGGCCACCAGATCCTCGGTCTCGCGCTCGGCGGGCAGACGCGGAAGCTCAAGTTCGGTCATCACGGCGGCAACCAGCCGGGGCAGGATCTCGCGACGAAGAAGGTCGCCATCTGCGCCGAGAACCACGGCTATGCCGTCGATGCGGACTCGTTGCGCGCGGCGGGGGAGGCGGTCGAGATCACGCACGTCAACCTCAACGACGGCACCGTCGAGGGGCTCGCGCACGCCACGCGTCCGCTGTTCTCGGTGCAGTACCACCCGGAGGCGTCGCCGGGCCCCCATGATGCCAGCTACCTGTTCGGGCGCTTCCGAGACATGGTTCTGCGTCACAAGCGGGGAGAAGCGGTGACGGGCGTCTCGATCGCCAGGATGCGCGACGAGCAGGCTGCTCGCGACGTCGCCGGAAAGGGAGCCTGATCGTGCCGAAGCGCACCGACATCCACACCATTCTGGTCATCGGCTCCGGGCCGATCGTGATCGGGCAGGCGTGCGAGTTCGACTATTCGGGCACGCAGGCGTGCAAGGCACTGCGCGAGGAGGGCTATCGCGTCGTTCTCGTGAACTCGAATCCCGCGACGATCATGACCGATCCGGAAACGGCCGATCGCACCTACATCGAGCCGATGACGGTGGAGAGCGTCGAGAAGATCATCGCCCGCGAGAAGCCGGACGCGTTGCTGCCGACGATCGGTGGCCAGACCGCTCTCAATCTGGCCATCGATCTCGCCGAGGCCGGGGTGCTGGAACGGCACGGCGTCGAGCTGATCGGCGCCAAGCTCGATGCGATCCTGAAAGCCGAGGACCGCGAGCTGTTCCGCGAAGCGATGGAACGGATCGGGCTGCGCATGCCGCTCTCCGGCTACGTGCATTCCCTCGAGGAAGCGCGGGCGCTGCTCTCGCAGATCGGGCTCCCCGCGATCATCCGGCCGTCGTTCACGCTGGGCGGTGCCGGCTCCGGTGTGGCGTTCACCGACGAGGAATTCGACCGGACCGTGCTCTGGGGATTGCAGCAGTCGCCGCGACACCAGGTCCTGCTCGATCAGAGCGTCCTCGGCTGGAAGGAGTACGAGCTCGAGGTGATGCGCGACAGCGCCGACAACGTCGTCATCATTTGTTCGATCGAGAACTTCGATCCGATGGGCGTCCACACCGGAGACTCGATCACGGTGGCGCCGGCCCAGACTTTGACGGACAAGGAATACCAGGAGATGCGCTCGGCGGCGACCGCGATCATCCGCGAGATCGGCGTCGACACCGGCGGCTCGAACATCCAATTCGGCGTGAATCCGAGCGATGGCGCGATGGTGATCATCGAGATGAACCCGCGCGTGTCTCGCTCCTCGGCGTTGGCGTCGAAGGCGACCGGCTTCCCGATCGCCAAGATCGCCGCGAAGCTCGCCGTGGGATATGCCCTCGACGAGATTCGCAACGACATCACGCGCGAGACGCCGGCGAGCTTCGAGCCG
>CAYOHN010000516.1:0-2013 GCA_964403735.1 uncultured Spirochaetales bacterium
GGAGCGCCACTCCTCTCGCGGCGCGTCCCCTCACGCGAGCGCATGGAACGATTCGAGGTCCTGGCGCGCGGCGACCCGTCGCGACACGTTGGCGTCGGTGATCGCCGGGCCGTAGTGGACCGATCCAGGAGCGCGCGCAAACCTCGTCGAGCTGGTTTGTGCCGCGGGATGGCGGACGCGATGCGGCGCAGCGGGGTGCGCCGGAAGGGAGTGCGGTTCGATGAACGGGATCAGGAACGGGAACCGGAACGGGATCGGGAACGAGCAGCGACGCAGACGATCCGCCGGATCGAACTCGGACCTCGCGCGCATTGCGCAACACGAACCGAGTCAGCGGAGCCCGGAGCCGGAGCAGCGAATCGCCGCTCGTCTCCTCCGCGCCCTCCCGATGGCGCTCGGCACGGTCGTCGCCATGGCGTCGCTCGCGGCCTGCGCCGCCTCTTCCGGCAGCGCGCCCCCCGCGAGCGACGGCGAGGTCCGCACCGGCAGCGTGATCTTTCTGCACCCGGACGGCGCCTCCCCCTCGCACTGGCTCGCGCTGCGTCAGCTCGACGTGGGTCCCGACGGCGATCTCCACTGGGACCGCCTGCCGGCGATGGCGCTCTATCGCGGCCATATGCGCGACTCGCTCACTGCGACCAGCCAAGGCGGCGCCACCGCGCACGCCTACGGCGTGAAGCCCGCTCGCAACGCCTTCGGCACGACCGGAGGGCCCGTCCCCGAGCGGATCGTCGATGCGCAGGGTCGCTCGCGCTCCGTGGCGCACCAGGCGCTGCGACGCGGAGTGCGCGTCGGACTCGTCCAGAGCGGCACCGTCATCGAACCGGGGACTGCGGCGTTCGTGGCCTCCGTCCCCGAGCGCGCGATGCACGACGAGATCGCGGCGCAGCTCGTCGCGTCCGGGGCCCACGTCGTGCTCGGCGGCGGGGAAGAGCACTTCCTGCCCGAGGGTGTCGCAGGCGTTCACGGCCCCGGAAACCGCCGCGACGCGCGCAACCTGATCGCCGAAGCACGGGACGCGGGCTACACCGTCGTCCATACGCGCGAACAGTTGCTCGCGCTGCCCGACGACGTCGGCAAAGTCCTCGGCCTCTTCGCCTTGCGCGACACGTACCACGACGAGACGGAAGAGTCGCTCCGGAACCTCGGCCTTCCGCTCTACGACCCCGACGCGCCGACGCTCGCCGAGATGTCCGATGCGGCGCTTCGCATCCTGGCGGCGAGCGGCGAGCGCTTCCTGCTCGTGATCGAGGAGGAGGGAGTCGACAACTTCGGCAACAAGAACAACGCGCGCGGCACCATCGAGGCCGCCCGCCGTGCCGACGAGGCCATCGGCCTGTGCCTCGAATGGGTGCAGCGACGCGGGGACGCGCTGCTGCTCACCGCCGCAGACTCGGACGGCGGCGGCCTCGAAGTGATCGGCTATCCGCTCGGCACCGCGCCCGAACGAGTCGCGGCGACGGATGCCAACGGCGCCCCGCTCGACGGCGTCGACGGCACCGAGACCGCGCCGTTCCTGGCGGCTCCCGATCGCGCCGGAGTGCGGCTGCCGTTCGCGATCTCGTGGGCGTCGCGGGACGACGTGAGCGGCGGAATCCTGGTCCGAGGCGCCGGGCTGGGCAGCGACCGGATCCGCGGCTCGCTCGACAACACCGAGATCGCTGCGCTGATCCGGCTCACGCTGTTCGGCACGGACGCGCCGTGAACGAGGCCCGCCCTCCCGTTGCGCTTCGGCGATCGTCGGGCGCGATGCGGGTGGTGCTCTTCGATCTCGGGGGTGTTCTCGTCCGCCTCGGAGGCATCGAGGAGTTCGGCGCGCTCGTGGGAACGTCCGACGAGGGAGCGATCTGGCGCCTGTGGCTCGGAAGCACGGCGGTGCGGCGCTACGAGCGCGGTCTCTGCTCCCGCGAAGAGTTCGCGCGCACGGCGGTCGAGGAGTTCCGCCTCGGGATTCCGCCCGAGGAGTTCCTCGCGCGCTTCCTCTCCTGGCCGAAGGGCCTCTTCCCAGGCGCC
>CAYOHN010000517.1:0-2013 GCA_964403735.1 uncultured Spirochaetales bacterium
ACCGACACCTGCCGGTGGGGGTTCAGCACAAGGCGCTCACGAGACGCATCCAGGGTCACTTCAACTACTTCGGCGTCAGCGGCCACTTCCGTCTTCTGCTGCTCGTCGTCGAGCAGGCGAGGCGATCGTGGTACGAGTGGCTCTGCCGTCGGAGCCAGCGCGAGCGGCTCACGTGTGAGCGATTCGCGGACCTGCTTCGCGACTTCCCGTTCCCCAGGCCTAGGATCGCGGTCCGGATCTGGGGCCCGTAGCCACGAGCTGCATCAGCGGAGGAGCCGGATGGTGGAAATCTCCTTGTCCGGATCTGGAGACGGCCCGGGGTGGGCAACTGCCGCGGGCTACTCGACAGGCCCGTTTTCGGCTCGACGTCCGATAGGTCCGTTTCCGACAAGTGAGATCGAGATGGGGCTCTTCAGACCCGCACTGGGAAGTCGTCGTGCGCGCAGTGATCGAGGCCGCGCTCGCGTGCGGCATCATCACGAGGCAGACCCGCATCGGCGTCGTCCTCATGGCTGGCCTCCCTCACGGATCCGTCGCCGACGGCCACGGGTCGCCGCTGGCCCCTCAGCCTATCATGACCAGGGCTGGATCCGCGTTCGCGGCGCCCCTCGCATCTCGACAACTTGCCGGCGATCGACTTCGGGCCGCTCCGGGACACGCGTCTCCGGGCCGCTGAGACGCTCAGCTCGGCGAGCCGCGTCCAGCGACGCTGGCCCGCGCCGAACGAGCGCGGGTGGAACGGGAACGCCCGGTCACGCGCCGCCGTCCGAGCAGCAGCGTCGCGCCGAATCCGCAGAGGACCGCCGTCGCCGAAGCGGGCTCCGGCACGGCGAGGACGTCGTCGAAGGTGCCCAGGATCGGGCCGACGGGGACGTCGAGCGCGTCGTACTCGGTCTCGACCAGGATGCCCGCGAAGCCACTCGTGTAGAGGGAATCGCTGGACGTGATGAGCGACAGCGTCTCCCCCGTCGAGGTTTCGATGAGCCGCGCGGTCAGGTTCGTGCCCAGCGCGTAGAGCTGCACGCGGTAGGTCTCACCGGGATCGATCGCGACCGTGTCGTCGATCGCGAGGGGCACCAGGAAGTCGGCGAGGTCGTCGCTGCGCGCGATCGCGAAGGCCGAGTTCGCGAAGTCGACGACCGCGAGGTAGGCGTCCCCCGTGAGCGCGTCGCCGCGTGCGAGCACGCCCATCAGGTTCTGCTGCCCCTGTGCCGGTGCCGCGTTGACGTCCGCGCTGATCGCCACGTCGGTGAACGACTCGGCCACGAAGCCGAAGCCGTCGGTAGCGCCGCCGCCGCCGTCGGGAAAGGCGGTGGTCGAGTGACTAATGAGCAGGTAGTCGTCGGCGCCGGCCTCGATGATCGAGAATGTCGAGGTTCCGGTGGCCGGGGGATCGCCCGCATCGTCCACGGCACCGAAGACCCACGACTCGGCGAAGCCCGCGTCGAAGTCGTCGGCCCAGTCGGCTCGCGCATCGAACTCAAAGCCGAGCAGCGACAGCGCGCCCGCGATCGGGAGGAGGAAGCGGGCCGAGCGGGCGTTCGACCCGGCCGTCGATGAACGCGTGCAGACCATGTTACTTTCCTCGCCCCCATCTTCCGAACCTACCAACGGGATGGGCGCCCTGCCAGTCTGTGCGGGATACGAGTCAGCCCGAGGAGCCGATCGGTCGGCTCGTTGGCGCCATCCCGGTAGGCCGACGCGCTCTCGCCCGCTGGAATCGGCGACGTCTCGATGACGTCCGCATCACGAATGCGTGCATGGCGTGGCCGACAAGCGGTTCAAGGCCCGTTTTCGGCAGCGCCGATAGGTCTGTTTCTGACAAGTAAGCCGAGATGGGTGAGAAACGCGCCGTACTGGGACGGTTTCAAGCTTGTCTGGACCGCCCAGTCGGCTCGCGGCGGAGATTCGCCCCGGGGATCGACCGTTCGAGGACGAGCGAGTGCCCACGCCCGAACCGAGGCAGGTCTCGAGGAACCATCCGTCGCTGCGGATCAGCCGTCGGGGCCGATC
>CAYOHN010000518.1:0-2005 GCA_964403735.1 uncultured Spirochaetales bacterium
AGAGCATCGTCTGGGGCAAGACGGAGCTGTTCCGCACGACGGACCAGTTCAACCCCGTGGACCTCGCGCTGGCGTCGCTGCCGAGCCTCGAGGAGGCGCGCATCGCGCTGTGGTCCGTCCGCGGCGTGTGGTCGTTCTACGAGGTCGGGCCGGCGCAGGACGTCCGGCTCGAGGTGGCGCTGAACTTCGACCAGTTCAAGCCGTCCGACATCGGGCAGTGCGGCGAGCCGTTCACCGCGCTGGTCGCGTGCAACAAACGGCTCGGCCTGTTCGCACACGGTCTGACCGGCTTCGGCCTCGCCGGCGAAGATCGACCCGACAGCCCCTGGCAGGACATCGAGGGCCTCGAGTTCGGCGCCCGCGTCGAGTTCCGGCTCGGCCGCTTCAGCTTCCAGATTTCGGACTTCGTCGGTTTCGACGACCTTCCCTACGCCGACATCATCCAGACCTTCGAGCGCCGCGTGGATCCGGTGACGGGCCGGCCGATCCGGGCGAGCGCGACGGGCGGCTGCACGACCGGCCAGGAAGCGGCCTGTCTGCCGCTTCGCTCGAATCTGACGCTGAGCGGCCAGACGGACGATCCCGCGTTCCAAGAATTCGGCGCCATCGCCCGGGAGGGTGGCGTGCAAGCCGGACTGGGGGTCGTCCCGGACGATGACCCGGAGAGTCTGGCCGCCGAGCGCCGTGCCGTGATCGACGAGTTCGGCGGCAACCTCCAACTCTTTACGTTGATCTGCGCCACGAGCATCGGATTCAATACCGCCGACCTGACGGCTTGCGGCCAGAGCGTGTTTAACAGCCCCAACAACGCCTTCACAGCGACCACGACCCCGACGCCCATCCCCCGCTCCGAAGCCAAGACGTTCCCGTTCCCGACCATCGCCAGTCTGCTCTCGAACGCGCTCGTCGGGCAACCCGTTGCCGTGGATACCATCAGGGCCGGATTCACGGTCACCGATGACACGCCGACCGGCGTTGCGGTGCCGTTCGTGCGGGTCGCAAACCAGGATCCGTGCGATGGCTTCTTCTCGCTCGGCAACGGCGCCTGCACGAACGGGTTGGCGACGCCCGCACAGGATCCGCTGGGTCTCGGAGTGGTCGGGGCCCGGACGCCTACGGGCGCCTTCGTCCCTGCGTTCCTGGGCCCGACGCTGAACATGGTCCTGACCGACGAGCAGGAAGCCCTGCTCGGCTGCGGTCCGTTCTGGGGTACGGACTGCGAGGCCGACGGCATCGACCTGCTGAACGCCGATGCCGGTGTGCTGATGCAGTCGTGGGTCGGCTTCCCCGGCAACTACACGCCGGAGTTCATCCGATCCGGGCTCACGAACTGGAACCTCGGCAACGGCGAGGCCCAACCCGGCACGATCGGCTTCGTCCAGAACGGCTCGAGCCTGCCGGCGTCGCGCTTCGTGGACGGACGCGTCGTGCAGGTTCCCGGCACGAGAAGCCCATTCCTGCAGGACGGCGTCACGCCCAACCCCGACTACAACGTGAACCAGGACGGCAGTATCGGTGGGCTCGTGATCCCCGCCGGCCTACTCGACACCACTGGGAATGGAGTCCCCGACACCGATGTGTTCGGCGGTTCCGGCGGCCAGCAGTTCGTCAGCGA
Source organism: uncultured Spirochaetales bacterium (assembly GCA_964403735.1). Lineage (GTDB taxonomy): Bacteria > Myxococcota_A > UBA9160 > UBA9160 > PR03 > CAADGG01. Next base: position 1,616 of record CAYOHN010000518.1, read on the forward strand.
GATGGCCGCGCTCTCGTTCAACTACCAGCTGCTGCTGGTGGCTTTCTCGTCGCGAGCGGCGGGCGCCACGACGTCCGAGCGGAACGAGTTCGATCCCGACAATCCGTTCGCAGTCTACGACCCCGCGGACCCGACGACCGAGTCCTTCCGCGGCAAGTGCTCGCTCCTGCAGCCGCAGTTCTGTTCCGCGATCCAGACCATCTTCGACATCACCGGCCAGCAGCGCAACAGCGTCCGGGCTGGCGGGAACGCCGGCTTCGGGCGCTATGACTTCGCCTGGCACAGCGGGGGCGAGGCCATCCTCCGCTACACCAAGCGCAACGTGCTCGGCTTCTCGTTCGACTTCGCCGAGGACGTGACCAAGTCCAACTGGGGCACGGAGCTGACCTG
>CAYOHN010000519.1:0-1987 GCA_964403735.1 uncultured Spirochaetales bacterium
ACGCGGATCGAGACGGGCTCGGCGACGCCGATCGCGTAGGCGAGCTGCACCTCGCAGCGCGTCGCGAGGCCCGCCTTCACGAGGTTCTTGGCCACCCAGCGCGCCGCGTACGCCGCGCTGCGGTCGACCTTGGTCGGATCCTTGCCGGAGAAGGCGCCGCCGCCGTGCCGACCCATGCCGCCGTAGGTGTCGACGATGATCTTGCGGCCGGTGAGGCCGGCGTCGCCCATCGGGCCGCCGATCACGAAGCGTCCGGTCGGGTTCACGTGCAGGATGGTCTTGTCGTCCACCCACTCGGCCGGCAGCGCGGTGCGGATCACGTCGTCGATCAGCGTCTTGCGCAGCTTGTCGTAGCCGACGTCCGGATCGTGCTGCGTCGAGAGCACGACGGCGTCGATGCGCGCCGGGCGGCCGTCGGCGCCGTATTCGACGGTGACCTGGGATTTGGCGTCCGGGCGCAACCAGTCGATCGTGCCCGCTTCGAAGTGCTGGCGATGCGCTTCCATGATCCGGTGCGCGAGCCGGATCGGCGCGGGCATCAACTCCGGCGTCTCGTCGCACGCGAAGCCGAACATCATCCCCTGATCGCCGGCGCCCTGCTCCTTGTGCAGGCCCTCGCCTTCCGAGACGCCCTGTGAGATGTCCCGAGACTGCTGCCCGAGCGCGACCAACACGCCACAGCTGTCGGCGTCGAACCCCATGGCCGAATCCGTGTACCCGATGTCGCGCACGACGGCGCGCGCCAAGTGCTCGTACTCGACCCGCGCCGTGGTCGTGATCTCGCCGGCCAACACGAGGAACCCGGTCTTGGTGAGTGTCTCACAGGCCACCCGCGAACGGGGATCCTGCTCGAGCAAGGCGTCGAGGACGGCGTCCGAGATCTGGTCGCACATCTTGTCGGGATGACCCATCGACACGGACTCGGACGTGAACAACGAGCGGGACATGGGGCTGGCCTCCGGGCGCTACGGGACGCGGCAGTTTACGGAACCGGGGCGAGCAGCTCAAACTGTCGCGATCGACGGCGACCGTGTACTCCTTCGAGAACCCGGGGGAGCCCGCTCGACCGTCATCGCCGTGCGGACCTCGTTGCGAACGAGTGCTCTAGCGACCTGCCGGGGTTGGCTCCGGCTCGTTCGCTTCTTCGATGATGCCACCGAGGACGGCGATCGCCTCCTCGGCATCGCTGCCCACCGCGCGGAGCCGGAGCTGTGTTCCCCGGGTCGCGCCGAGCGAGAGCAGCGAGAGCACGCTGCGGCCGCTGACCCACTCGTCCTCGCTGCCCTCGCGGGCCACCTGGATGTCCGCGGCAAAGCGCGCCGCGCGCGCGACGAAGCGGCCGGCCGGCCGGGCATGCATGCCGAGCTCACGTTGGACCGTGAAGACTCCTTCGCAGGCCGGTTCGCTCACCGCTGCCCCTTCGGGAGGATCTCACTCGCCACGCGGATGTTCCGCTGGCCGTAGTCCTTGATGAACGCCGCCAACTCATCGAGTGGTTTTTCTTCGTTCATCGTCGCCAGCTTGATCAGCATCGGCAGGTTGAGCCCCGTCACCACTTCGACGCGGTGCTCGTCCAGGAACGACAGGCTGATGTTGGAGGGGGTCCCGCCGAACATGTCGGTCAGCACCAACACGCCGTCGCCGGCATCCGCTCCGCGCAGCGCCTTGGCGATGGCCTCGCGCATCTCGTCGACGGACTGGCCCGGGTCGACCGAGACCGCCGTGATCGGTGGCGCGTCCGGCACGATCAGGCGCAGCGCCTGGAGGAACTCTTCTCCGAGCCGATAGTGCGTCACGATTACCAAGCCCGTCATCCTGCTTCCTTCCCCACATCCCGGTGTCGAACGTTCACGTCTCGGCCCTGCGCACGGATGCTCTCCGCGAGCGCGTCCGTCACGGACACGGATCGGTGTCGGCCTCCGGTACAGCCGATCCCGATCGTCAGGTAGGCCTTGCCCTCTTCGTCGTAGAGCCCGAACAGGTAGTC
>CAYOHN010000520.1:0-1980 GCA_964403735.1 uncultured Spirochaetales bacterium
CCTGGAACAACACCACGTTCTCGAGCACGGGCGACGCGGAGGTCGTGATCGAGCTCAGTGGCCAGACGGCGACCTTCACCGTCGACATGGACGGGTTCGTCTTCGGCCTCTCCGATCCCGATCCCGTCGTGATCACCGGCGCCATCGTCGGCGACCTGATCCAGGTCGATCAATCCGATGTGATGGTCTACGGCGATGTCGTCGGAACACTCGAGTGCAGCGATGGCTCGTTCGACTTCACGCTCACCGACATCGTGCTGCGCCCGGATTTCATCTCGATCGCGGCGATCGGATCCGTCGCGAGCGGGGTCTTCGATCTCGACTATGACATCACGGTGATGGGAATGCCGATGGTCGCGGGAAATCTCACGGCGACCTTGGTCCCCGAAGCCGGGCGCGACGCCGCGCCGGCCGCCGCAGCCGCCGCGCTTCTGGCCCTGACCTCGCTTCGGAGTACCAAACGCCGACGGCGCTGAAGAGGAGCGACGTTCGTTCCCCTTCAGGCGTCGAGCTGGGCGGCCAGCCGTTCCTCGTGCGTTTCGCTGTCGCCGAAGACTCCTGCCAGTGCCCAGGTGCGCTTCAGGTACCAGTGCGGCGGCATCTCCCACGTGTAGCCCATGCCGCCGTGGATCTGGATGCAGGCGCGGGCGTTCTTCATCGCGGCGTCGAAGGCGACGACTTTCGCGGACGCGACGGCGCGCGCCGCGTCGCCGACTTCCGGGTCGTCGAGCGTCGCGCCGGCCGCGTACACAGCGGCGCGGGCGATCTCCTGACGCACGAACATGTCGGCGAGCAGGTGTTTGATGGATTGGAACGCGCCGATCGCGCGCCCGAACTGTTCGCGGGTCTTCGCGTACGCGGTCGCCAGCTCCTGCGTTCTCTCGGCGATGCCGAGCAGTTGCGCCGCGACGAGGGCGGCGCCTTCGAGGCGCAGCCGCGCGGCGAGGGCGGCGTCGCCGACTCGTTCGCCGGCGACGAGCGATGCGACGTGGTGGACGGGCGTCAGCGGATCGAGCGGGTTCGCGATCGCTTCGCCGACGAGCGCGCGGGGATCGACGCGGCCCACGCCGTCGGCGCGCAACACCAGCAGCGCGTCGAGCGACGCGAGGTGTTCGAGCAGCCACGGCGCACCGGTGTCGGCCTCGAGCCCGCCGACCACCGCGCGGCCGTCCGCAGCGCCGTCGACGAGACCGGCGGCGAGGTGACTCCAGACCGCCGGCCCCGGCAACAGCCGCCGGCCGAGCTCGGAGAACACCAGCACGGCGTCCGCCATGCCGAGCCCGACGCCGCCCTCGCTCTCCGGCTGGCGCAGACCGAACACTCCCATCCCGGCGAGCTCCGTCCACAGCGCTGCGTCGAAGCCGCCGGCGCGGGCGGTCTCGTCGAGGCGTTCGTCGGGGAAGCGCGCGTCGCAGAACGTGCGGAGGCCGTCGCGCAGGGCTTCCTGATCGTCCGTCAGGCGGAAATCCATCACGCGCTCCCGGCTGACGAGCAGCCTATCGGCTAGCGATCCTTCGGAAGGCCGAGGATGCGCTCGGCGACGATGTTGCGCTGGATCTGCGACGAGCCGGCGGCGATCGTCAGCGACAGCGAATTGAGATGCTTGGCGACGAAGGCCTGGACGGGCAAGCCGGCCACGTCGTCGCGGGAGAGGCCGGCGCGCCCGAGCAGCCGCATCGCCAGCTCGCCGATGCGCTGATTGAGTTCGGTGTAGTAGAGCTTGATCGCGGAGCCCTCGAGGCCGGGCACGCCGGCCGCCTCGGCGCGCGAGACCGACAGCTTCACCATCGCCCACAGCGCGTCGAGCTCGGCGACCAGGTGGCCGACCTCGCGGCGCAGGCCGGCGTCCTCCCAGGCGTTGGCGTCGTGCCGGGTCACGCGCTTCGCCACCGCGACGAGATCCGCGACGTGCTTCTGGAGCTGGATCATCTCGCTGGCGAAGGCCGTGCCGCGCTCGAAGTGCAGCGTCACGTTCGTGAC
>CAYOHN010000521.1:0-1974 GCA_964403735.1 uncultured Spirochaetales bacterium
GGTACCACGTCGCGTGGGGCGTGGCTACCATCCGCGCCCGCATGTCCCGGATCTGGCCTCGTTCCGCCGCCGCCGCCGCGTTCTGGATCGTCGTCGCACTCGCCGGCGCCGGATCGCTCGGCGTCGTCGCGTTGGCGCGCGGCGAATCGCTGTCGAGCACGTGGTTCCTGGTGGCGGCGCTGTGTACGTACGCGATCGGCTACCGCTTCTACTCGGCCTTTCTGGCGGCGCGCGTGCTCACGATCGACGACGCCCGGCTGACGCCGGCGCATCGTCTCCAGGACGGCCGCGACTTCGTGCCGACGCAACGCTGGGTCGTGTTCGGCCATCACTTCGCGGCGATCTCGGGCCCCGGCCCGCTGGTCGGGCCGATCCTCGCGGCCCAGTTCGGCTACCTGCCGGGCACGCTGTACATCCTGATCGGCGTCGTGCTGGGCGGTGCGGTCCAGGACTTCACGGTGCTGGTCGGGTCGATGCGCAGGAACGGCAAGTCGCTGGGCCAGATCGTGCGCGACGAGATCGGCCCGGTCGGCGGGGCGGCGGCGCTCGTCGGCGTGCTGGCGATCATGATCATCCTGATCGCGGTGCTCGGGCTGGTCGTCGTCAACGCGATGTTCGGCAGCCCGTGGGCCACCTCCACGATCACTGCGACGATCCCGATCGCGATGGCGATGGGGCTGTACCTGACGCGACTGCGCCCGGGCCGCGTGCTCGAGGCGACGATCGGCGGCATCGCACTGGTGTTGCTGTCGGTGTGGGGCGGTGGCGTCGTCCAGGAGACCGCGTGGCTGCGCCCGTGGTTCGACCTGGACCGGGAGACGCTCGCGATCGCGATCATGGGCTATGGCTTCGTCGCCGCGGTGCTGCCGGTGTGGATCCTGATGGCGCCGCGGGACTATCTCTCGGCATTCATCAAGATCGGGACCGTCATCCTGCTGGCGCTCGGGATCCTGTGGGCGCAGCCGGACGTGAAGCTCCCCGCCTTGACGCGCTTCATCGACGGCACCGGGCCGATCTTCGCCGGCACTCTGTTCCCGTTCGCGTTCATCACGATCGCGTGCGGCGCGGTCTCGGGCTTCCACGCGCTGATCGCCAGCGGAACGACGCCGAAGCTGCTCGATCGCGAGAGCGACGCCCGCATCGTCGGCTACGGCGCGATGCTGATGGAATCCTTCGTCGCGATCATGGCGCTGCTGTCGGCGGCGGTCATGGACCCCGGCTTCTACTTCGCGATCAACGCGCCGGCGGCGGCGCTCGGGCCGACGGTCGAGACGGCGGCCGTTGCGATCCAGGGCTGGGGCTTCGCGTTCGACCCGGCCGCGTTCCAGGAGCTCACCGCGCAGGTGGGCGAGACCACGCTGCTCTCGCGTACCGGCGGTGCGCCGAGCTTCGCGGTCGGAATGGCCGAGATCTTCGCGAGCGTGCTCGGCGGCCCGACGATGAAGGCGCTCTGGTACCACTTCGCGATCATGTTCGAGGCGTTCTTCATCCTGACGACGCTCGACACCGGCACACGGGTCGGACGCTTCATGCTGCAGGACCTGCTCGGCAACTTCTGGCGGCCGCTCGGCCGCACCGAGTCGCTGCCGGCGACGGTGCTGTCCTCCGGCGTCATCGTCGCCGCGTGGGGCTACTTCCTATACCAGGGCGTGCTCGATCCGCTCGGCGGCATCAACTCGCTGTGGCCGCTGTTCGGGATCGGCAACCAACTGCTGGCCGCGACGGCGCTCGCGGCCGCCACGACGATCCTGATCAAGGCCGGACGACAGCGCTTCGCCTTCGTCACCGGCCTGCCGCTGCTGTGGCTGCTGTGTGTGACGATGACGGCTGGCTGGCAGAAGCTGTTCCATCCGGATCGACGGATCGGCTTCCTCGCGCAGGCCGACGCGCTGTCCGCCGAGCTCGCGGCGGGGCGCATCGCGCCCGAGCAGATCGCCGCGACCCAGAGCGTCATCTTCAACAACCGCATCGATG
>CAYOHN010000522.1:0-1967 GCA_964403735.1 uncultured Spirochaetales bacterium
CCTCGACCTCGATCACGCGCTCGCGGCGCTCCCGGCGCTGCCTCGCGATCGCCGCTACGTTCTGTACTGCGAGTTCGGCCTCAAGAGCGAACACCTCGCCGAGCGGATGCGCCGCGCAGGCCTCGAAGCCTGGAACTTCCGCGGCGGTCTGAAAGGATTGGCGGCGCTCGCCCGCACCCAGGGGCGGCCGGCACCCGAGCTGGTGTGAGCGGACCAGCAGGTTGCAAGCGCCGCCGCTTGCCCGGCCTCGGCGCAGCCCGTAGCGTCCCGGTGTGGCCGACGAGTCCGCGACGCCCTGGTACTGGCGCCTGCACTGGCAGATCTTCGCGGCGATGGCGTTCGGCGCCGCTGCCGGTGCGATCGGCGGCAGCGACTTCGCCGAGCGCGTGGCGTGGATGGGCGCGCTGTTCGTTCGGCTGCTGCGCATGGTGATCGTGCCGCTCGTGCTGACGTCGGTGGTCTCGGGCGTCGCGTCGATCGGCGGCGGCCGCGACGTCGGCCGGATGTTCGGCAAGACGTTCGCGTACTACCTCACGACCAGCACGCTCGCGATCCTCGTGGGATTGGTGTTCGCCAACGCGATCCGCCCCGGTGTCGGCGCCGAGCTCGTCGGCGTGGGCGATGGGCCGTTGCCGGAACTCGAGACGCCCAGCTCCGTCGCGGACATGCTGCTGCGCATGGTGCCGACGAACCCGCTCGCCGCAGCGGCCAGCGGCGACATCCTCGGCCTGATCGTGTTTTCGATCCTGCTCGGTGTCGCGCTCGGCCGGCTCCCGGACGAACCGCGGGGCCGCCTGCTCGGGGTCTTCGAAGCCGGCTTCCAGGCGATGATGGTGCTGACCAGCGGGATCATCCGGCTGGCGCCGTTCGGCGTGTTCGGGCTCATCGTCAATGCCGTCGCCAGCACCGGAGGCGAGGCGTTCCGCGCGCTCGGCTGGTACGCACTGACCGTCGCCGGCGGCCTCGCGACGCATCTGTTCCTCGTACTGCCGCTGCTGCTGATCCTGCTCGGCCGGATCCGCCCGTGGGTCCACTTCCGCAACATGGCCGAGCCGCTGGCGATGGCGTTCTCCACGTCCTCGTCCGCCGCCACGCTGCCGGTGACGATCCGCGCCGTCGAGCAGAAGGTCGGCGTCTCGAACCGCATCTCGTCGTTCGTGCTGCCGATGGGCGCGACGATCAACATGGACGGCACGGCGCTCTACGAGTGTGCAGGCGTACTGTTCATCGCGCAGGCGCTCGGCGTCGACCTCTCGTTCGCGCAGCAAGCGCTGGTCGTGCTGACCGCCCTGCTCGCGTCGATCGGCACCGCGGCGATCCCGTCGGCGGGCCTCGTGATGATCTTCATCGTGCTCGAAGCCGTCGACCTGCGCGGTCCGCAGGTGGAGCTGATCGTCGGCGCCATGCTCGCCATCGACCGCCCTCTCGACATGGCCCGCACCGCCGTCAACGTCTTCAGCGACTCCTGCGGCGCCGCCATCATCGCCCGCTCCAAAGGCGAAACCACCGTCGACCTCCCCTGACCCCGTCAACGAAGCGCCCGTCAACCAAGGGGCCGGGTTCGTTCGTCAACTTTTGCTGGGCGTGGGCGACGTCGCGCGCAGCCCCGGAAGTCCATCGAGGCTCTGCGCGTTGTTCTCTTCCTGATAGGCCCGAACGCCGCCGGGCCCCTTGCGCCGGGCCCATTGCTCGAGCTGGGGGCGATCGCCGCGGTGCTCGTAGAGGGGCACTCCGTAGCCGCACGAGTCGGAGATCCGCTGACACGCGACGCGGATCACCGCCCGGACGCCGTCGTAGGTGCCGAAGAGTTCGCGCAAGCGCGCGAACTCCGGATCGTCCGGCTCCACGACCGTTCCGCGCCCATGGAGACGCACGATGCGCGGCGGTCCCTCGAACGCGCAGAACAGGACGACGATGCGCCCGTTCTCGCGCAGGTGGGCGATCGTCTCGACGCCGCTGCCGGTGAG
>CAYOHN010000523.1:0-1965 GCA_964403735.1 uncultured Spirochaetales bacterium
CCCGCTTGTCTCCCCTTCAGCCCCGCCCTCGCGACAATCGGCGAACCGCCGAGCACCTCGACTACACGATCCTTCGCTGCTGATCCCGACGCGCCTGCCGTGAGCGTCGACAGGCCGGTGCGGCGACCGCATCGAGTTCGTGTCGTGCGCGCGCATGCGTTCGCACGCATGTGCGCTGCCGAGGGGATCCACGAGGGAATCTGCCATGCGTATCGAACGAACGGCGTGCATCGCGGGTGCATGCGTCGTCTTGTTGTACGTCGTCTTGTGGACAGCGGGCTGGCTCGTCGCGAGCTGTGCCGTGCCGACACCGTGTCGTGCCGCGTCTTCAGAACGCCGTCCGAGCGATGCGGGCGTCCATCCGCGTGAGATCGCGAGTGAGTCGGCCCGCGATGCCTCGCGACCGCGAACGCCCCCCAAGCCGGAAGCGCTCCTCACGCTCCAGGAAGCGATGAAGCGAGCGCTGGAGAAGAGCCCGGAACTGGCCGTCCGCGCCTGGGAACGGCAGGGTCGGGACGCGCGCTCGGTTCAGGCCGGGCTCGCACCCAACCCGACGCTCCTGGCGGAGTCCGAGAACTTCGCGGGTTCCGGAACCTTCTCTGGCTTTGGCGCAAGCGAGACCACACTGTCCCTGGCCCAGCGGTTCGAGACAGCGGGGAAGCGGCGGAAGCGGCGCCGCGCAGCCGAGTTTGGCGCCGATGCAGCGGCCTGGGAGGTCGAGGAGGCACGTCTTCGCGTGATCGAGCAGGTCACGCGTGCGTTCGCGGGCGTCGTGGCGGCTCAGCAGGCCTTGTGGGTCACGACAGAACAGGTGGAGATCGCCGAGTCGTCCCAGCAGGCGACGCGGGAGCTCGTCGACGCCGGGGCCGCTCCGCCCGTGGAGGCGACGCGGGATCGCGTGGCGGTGGCCACGGCGCGGATCGACCGCGTACGCGCCATTCGCGAGCTCGAGACGGCGCGCGTGGAGCTCTCCGGAACGTGGGGCAGCGCGGCGGCGGACTTCGAGGAGGTCGTGGGAGAGGTCGGACCCGTGGTGTCGCCGCCAGCGCTCGAAGACCTTCGAGCACTGCTCGCGCACAACCCGGCGCTCGCCGCCTGGCACCAGGAGGTGGCACGCCGCTCGGGGCTCGTGGAACTCGAGGACGCGCGCCGGATCCCGGACGTGACGGCAGCGGCCGGCGTGCGTTGGCTCGCGCGGCCGGACGATGTCGCGCTCGTCGCCGGCTTCTCGGTTCCGCTCCCGCTCTTCGACCGAAATCAGGGCACCCGCGCCGCTGCCCGCGCGGACCTCCGCCGAGCGCAATCGGAACGCCGCGCGGAGGAGGCCGCGCTCAGGATCGAGCTCGAGCGCGCGTACCAGGAGCTGGCTGCGCGCTACGAGGAGATCGTCGAGCTTCGAGAGGAGGTCCTGCCGGCGGCGCGCGACGCCTTCGACGGCGTCCGTGACGGCTATCTCCGGGGGCTCTTCCGCAACACGGACGTGCTCGACGCGCAGCGCACGCTCGTTGAGCTGCGGCTGCGCGAAGTCGATGCGGTGCGGGCCTACCACGTCGCCCACGCCGCCCTGGAACGCCTGACGGCGGGCGCATGGATCCAGCCGTGAAGGGAGACACGATGCGTCGACGATCGAGCGTGCGCCGAACCGCGCGAAGCGTGGGTGACTGCCGCGTACTCCTGATGCTGGCCGTTGCGGTCGCATTGGCGGCCTGCGAAGGCGTGGGAGAGATCTCTCATGCCGAACACGAACACGAAGCCGAGCTCGAGCACGAACACGAAGAGGCACACTCCGAGCACGAGGCCGCGCACGCTGCGCAAGGGGAGGAACGCACGCTCGACTTCTCCGCCGAGGCATTGGCGGAGTTCGGCGTCCGGTTCGCGCCCGCCGGCCCCGGCACCATCGACCTCGGCTTCGAGGTCCCGGGCGAGATCGAGCCGGATCCAGAGCGGATCGCCGCGATCGGTCCC
>CAYOHN010000524.1:0-1961 GCA_964403735.1 uncultured Spirochaetales bacterium
CCGTATCGAGAGTCTCGTAATCCATGGTCACTCCTCCGGGTAGGCCGTCACGAACCATGGTCTCGAATCGCCACGGTCGACGATCCAGATCGTAACCAGAATGGCTGTTGGGAGGCGCCCCGTCGTCGGGTCAATCCGTCTCGGCCACGGCTACCTTTCTTGGTGGAAGCCGGACGACTCGTCGAGTCTCGGCAGCCTGACGAGCGCGAGCAGCGTCGATGATCCGGTCCAGATCATGGCCCGACTCCCGAGCGATGGCTTCTCTCGCGGCGTGAACTTCCTCGACGATTCGATCCTTGGCCGGCATACGTTCTACTCCTGCATGAACTCCACTGGAGTGCAGATGACCGGCGGCTCGAAGCCGGTCGCTCGACAGATCGCCTCAACGGCTCCGTGGGTCACGGACGGCGACCGCCTTCGTGAGCCTTCCCCCAGGCGGTGCCTCTCGATTTCGAGGTCGTAGTGGGTCTGCAGGTTCATCCAGAACCGGTCGGTCGTCCCAAAGTAGCGCGCGAGTCGGAGCGCGGTATCGGCGGTGATGCCGCGCTTTGCATGTACGATCTCGTTGATTCTTCGGGCGGGCACACTGATGTCCTTGGCGAGCCGGTACTGGCTCAGCTCCATGGGCTCGAGGAACTCCTCGAGCAGGATCTCACCCGGGTGAATCGGGGCGTGCGCGTTCCCGGCCACCTCCATTCTCCCTGTCAGTAGTAATACGCTGACCCATCGGCGCGGTGCGGCCCACCTCGCGTCGGCGTCGCATCTCGGCCTTCGGGAGGCTCAGGATCACGTCGTCCCGATCGCGAGCGAGCCATTCGTCGTCGAGCCGGGCAAAGGCGGTGCGCGCGAGGAATGCCGCCAGCTCGCCCCGCTCCGCGAGCCGCTGCAGCACGAAATGGCCGCATCTCGCGTCCGTCATCTCCACCCCGAAAAGAGTTCCTCTCGTCAGCCAGGCGATCATCCTCGCGTGGAGGCGGTCCCGCTTGTTGTCCGTCGCATAGCTCATCAGCACGCGCCGACAGCGCCCTCCGCGCGCCGCCCGCTCGGGCCGGAGAAGCCGAAAGAGCCGCCGCAGACGCGCCAGATCCTCGATCGTATGCGGGACCCACCACGACTGGAACCGGATCCCGACGGCGATCGCCAGCTCGGCGCCCAGGCGATGGCCCGCGAGCAGGGCCGGGTCGGCGCCCGCGCTACAGCCCAGGGTTCGAACCCGCCCGTAGCCGGCGATCAGCGGCAGCCCGGCCACCCAGTCGACCACCTCGCGAGGGTTTCGGCTGAGCAGCGCCCCCCTCCGCCGATCGCCCGGTCGATCGTGCGGCCGACCGCGCCGCCGATCGCGCCGCCGATCGCGCGGCCGATCGCGCCGTCGGTCGCCCGGTCGATCGCCCTGCCCCAGCGTCCCGGCGATCACCAGCAGGTCGCACTGCGTCGCATCCGTGTGTTGCATCAACACGGCATTGGGCATCATCATCTGGCGCCCACCGATGCCCGCGAAGCAGACCAGCAGCGTCTTGTCCGACGCCTTGTCCGACGCCACGCCCGGACCCGCGAAATGCCAGACGGTCGGGGCGATCCGCTTCGACACGAAGGGCTCGGGACGCGCCTTCCCGCTCCCCCGCATCAGGCGGATCGTCGCGCCCAGCCAACGGTCCACGGCCACGTGCAGACTCCCGGCCGCCTCGGCAGGCACGAGCCGATCCTCGAGATGGCGGGCGTAGAGGGATTCGACTTCGACCGGCGTGAGTCGATGTTCCAGGGACTTCAGCGCGCGGGTCACGGCGGAGAGTTCGCGCCCGCCGCGGAGGAGACGGCCGAAGAAGCGAAAGAGCCGCGCGTCCGCAGGCGCGTCCGCGGACGCAGGCGCAGGCACGGACGCGGGCGCGGATGCGGACGCAGGGGCAGGCGCGTTCGCTTCCGCAGGCTCGAACGCGGCGAGGCTCTCCGGCGACAGCGCCGCA
>CAYOHN010000525.1:0-1960 GCA_964403735.1 uncultured Spirochaetales bacterium
ACGCGCTGAAGCGTATCGGCGAGCCGGAGGAGGTGGCGCAGCTGGTGTGCTTCCTCGGCAGTGACGATGCGTCGTTCGTGACCGGCCAGGCGATCGCCGTCGACGGCGGGATGACGGCCGGGATTCCGGTCATGGCGCCTCCGGCGTCCTGACGGACCGTTCGGCGACACGAGAAGACCCTCGCGTCGCCCAGGCGAGCGCATCGTCGAGTCGATCGTTGCCCCAGAACAGCTCGCCGTCGACGAAGAAACTGGGGGCTCCGAAGACTCCTCTCGCGACGGCCTCCTCGCCGCGGCTGCGAAGCTGGCTCTTGGCAGCGTCCGTGGCGGCGGCGGCGAGCGCTTTCTCGGCGTCGGCGCCGGCGTCGATCAGGCACGCAGACACCACGTCCGGTTCGGCGATCTCCTGGTCCCGAGCGAAGTTGGCTGTGTAGATCGCGCGCACGAAAGCGGGCAACCACGGCTCGTCCTCGAACCAGCAGGCGATGCGCGCAGCCAACAGACCGTTCCTCGGGAATCGCGAAGGGCGCACCAGCGGGAGGTGGAGATCAGCGCACAGTCGCTCCATGTCTCGCCACATATAGCGGCCCTTCGCGGGGTACACGTTGAACGGCGAGTCGTTCCAGCCCTGTGCGCGAAAGATCGGCCCGAGCAGGAAGGGCCGCCAACGCAGCGGGACGCCGGCGGCGCGCGCCCGCTCCTCGACTCGCATCGCGGCGGGATACGAGTACGTGCTGCCGAACTCGAACCAGAAGTCCATGGATGGTCCTCATCGACCTGCGATCGTCACAGATCCTTGCGCAGGCAGATCACACGCTCGGCCTCGGTGAAGCCGAGCGCCAGATGCGCGCGCAGGCTCACTTCGTTGTCGAAATCGCAGTCGCTGGCGAGCTCGCGGAGCCCGCGGCTGCGCGCCCAGTCCGCGGCCACGAGCATCAGCGCTTCGCCGACGCCTCGCCGCCGCGCGTCGGCGTCCACCCACCACCCCTCGACGTAGGCAACCGGCGAACTCGTGCACCCTTCGGCGAAGTCGCGCAGGCGCAGCTCGACGAAGCCGGCGAGCCCGCCGCCCCCGCGGACCGCGACGAAGGCGGCCGCGCCGGCGTCATCCGCGGCACGCAGATACGCGTCGATTTCGTCGTCGTGCTCGCTCTGCGCGTGCGGCCACAGCGCCATGCGCATGCGGCGCCACTCGGCACGGTCGGAAGCACCGGGGCGGCGGACCTCGATCGGCGAGAAGCTCATCGCGGCCTTCCTTCCCCTCGACGGCCGCCCTTGCGGCTCCGGATCCCCCACTTCTCGAGTTCGACCAGGAACAGCACCGACGATCCCACCGCGACGATCCGGATCCAGGTCCCCGCATCCAGGCTTTCGGTGCCGAACAGGAACTGCATCGGGGGGGCGTAGGTGAACGCGAGCTGGAAGCCGAGGACCATACCGATGGCGATCAGAGCGGGCCGGCTGCCGAAGAGGCCTTCGCGGCTGAGCACCGGATCCAGCAGGTGACGCGCGTTCCACAGGTAGAAGATCTCGAACACCACGAGCGTGTTGACGGCGACGGTCCGCGCCTCTTCGATGCTCGCCCCGGCCTCTCGCTGGTAGACGAAGAGGCCAAAGGTTCCGAGCAGGAGGATCGTCGAGACGAAGCCGATCCGCCAGAGCAGGAAGCGCGAGAGCAGCGGCTCGTCGGAGGCGCGCGGCGGCCTGCGCATGACGCCGGACTCCGGCGGGTCGAAGGCCAGCGCCAGCGCCAGCGTCACGGCGGTGATCATGTTGACCCAGAGGATCTGCACCGGCGTCATTGGAAGCGTGCGACCGAGCGCGATCGCGGCGATCAGCACCAGCGCTTCGCCACCATTGGTCGGGAGGATGAACGTAATCGCCTTCTTCAGGTTGTCGTAGACGGTCCGCCCCTCTTCGACGGCGCTGGCGATCGACGCGAAGTCATCGTCCGCGAGGAC
>CAYOHN010000526.1:0-1956 GCA_964403735.1 uncultured Spirochaetales bacterium
GAGGATCCCGGCGCGCGTCGAGCCGGTGAACGACACCATGTCGATCCCGGGGTGGGCGGAGATCGCGGCCCCGACGCCGGGTCCGTCGCCGTTGACCAGGTTGAACACACCCGCCGGCACACCGGCGTCGTGCAGGATCTCCGCCAACAGGATCGCGTTGAGCGGCGCGACCTCGCTGGGCTTCAGCACCATCGTGCAGCCCGCGGCGAGCGCCGGCGCGACCTTGCACAGGATCTGGTTCACCGGCCAGTTCCACGGCGTGATGAAGCCGCACACGCCGATGGGCTCGCGCGCGACCAGAGTCGTCCCGCGGACCTCCTCGAAGGCGTAGTCCTTCAGCACGGCGATCATCTGTCGCAGATGCATCAGACCCGTCGCGGCCTGCGCCGCGCGGGAGAGCCAGATCGGTGCGCCGACCTCCGTGCTGATCGTCGTCGCGAGATCCTCGTAGCGCGCCTGATAGGCCGTGGCGATCCGTTCGAGCAGCGCGATCCGTTCTTCTCGCGTCGTGCTCGAGTAGCTTGCGAAGGCGTCGCGCGCGGCCGCCACGGCCAGGTCCACGTCCTTCGCGCCGCCCACTGCGATGCGACCCGCCACCTCCTCGGTGGCCGGATTGATGACGTCGTGGACGCGCGGCTCATTGGAATCGACCCAGCGACCGCCGATGTAGTGCTGAAGAGCCTCTTGCACGATGGATTCCTCCGCCGCAGATATTGCATCCGCCTTGCGTTGTTCTCGTTCGAGAATAGCGTGGATCTCGAGGATGCAAGCCGGATTGCACCCGCATCGATCCCGAGGGGAGAGAAACTCTCCGATCAAGAGGGGCCGTCGGCCGGTCGATCCGTCCGAGGGGAGCCGCCATACCTTGAACCCGTGGTTCGTCCTGCCGCTGACGTCCGGACTCGCGTGCCTGACGTTCGCCGTGCTGTTGCTCGCGCGCGAGTCCCGCGCGGCCACCAGTCGCTACGCCGCGCTCCTCCTGCTGGGAGGGGCTTGGTGGGGCGTGTTCGAATCGCTCTGGACGCTCGCACCCGATGCCGAATCGGCGCTGTTGCTGTTGCGCCTGTCGGCGCCCGGCTGGATCTTCATTGGTCCGCTCTGCCTCGAGCTGTTCTTCGCAGATGCGCCCGGTCGGGCCGGTCGCCTGCGCAACGCGCGGCCGATCGCCTGGGGCGCCGCCACCATCGCGCTCGCGACGGAATGGACGACGAAGTGGATCCATGTCGGGATGGAGCCGGTTCCGTGGGGCTGGGCGTATCACTTCGGGCCGCTCTACGCGCCGTGGTACGCCTTCACGGTGTTCGCGTCGACGGCGGGCATCTTCGCCGCGCTGGGTCAGCTTCGCTCGGCCGCCGCTCCCGCCGAGCAAGGGCAGAGCCGCTGGGTCCTCGCCGCCGTCGGCGTTCCGATGTGTATCGGCTCCGCCAGCGACGGATTGCTCCCACTCCTGGGCGTCCAGATCCCCCGCTTCGGCGTCGCGTCGTTCGCCGTGCTCGGCGGCGTCCTCACGGCGAGCATCTATCGATTCGGCTGGTCGGCCGTCCTCCCTGGATCTTTCGCAGGCGTGATCTTCGATTCGATGCCCGACGGCGTCGCGCTGATCGCTCCCGATGGACGAATCCGCATCGCCAATCCGCGTCTGGCGACGTTGCTCGGGCGTTCCGGCGCCGAGCTCCCCGGCACATCGGCCCGTGAGTTCCTGCCCAGCCTCGTAGTCCTGGCCGGCGCCGAGATCTACGAGCGAGAGTCCGAGCTCACGCGAGCCGACGGGACGCGAATCCCGATCTCGCTGTCGATGTCGCCGCTGCGCGACCGGCGCGGCACCGACCTCGGATTGATCGTAGTCGTGCGCGATCTCGCCGAAGTGGTGGCGCTGCGCATGCGAGTGCTGACCTCGGCACGGCTCGCAGCCGTCGGCGAGTTGGCGGCGGGCCTCGAACGGCACCATGGCATCCT
>CAYOHN010000527.1:0-1956 GCA_964403735.1 uncultured Spirochaetales bacterium
GACCACGTCGCCGCGGCGCGCGAGGCCGCTGCCGTCGTAGACCAGCTGCGAGCCGGACCCGATGACGAAGCCGCCGCCGTGGATCCAGACCAGGACGGGTTTGCGATCGCCCGGACGCGCGCCGGCCGGCGCGTAGACGTTCAGGGACAGGCAGTCCTCGCTCTGCGGCCCGACGTCCATGCCCGGCAGCGCTGCCAGCATCAACGTCGGCTGCGGCGCCGAGGGTCCGAAACGCGTCGCATCGCGCTCTCCCGGCCACGGCTGCGGCGGCGCGGGCGGTCGGAAGCGCAGCTCGCCGAGCGGCGGCTGTGCGTACGGAATGCCTTTGAAGCTGCGGACGCCCTCCGTCTCGTCGCCCGCCAGCTTGCCCAGTCCGGTCTCTACCGTCACCGTCATCTCTTGCTCCTTCGCGCGCGCCGTTCTCGGTGCCGACGATCCGGCGGTTGCCGGGAATAGAATCGCGTGCTGAACGTACCACATGCGCGCGTGCGGCTTGCGGCGCGTCAGGCCCCGTGTCATCCCCCGCCCGTGACCGACCCGGTGACCCCGACGCCCGCGCCCGAAATCCCGGCGAGCTTCTGGATCTATCTCGGCAGCCGCTTCAGCGCGACGACGGCGATGGCGATGCTGCGCGCCACGATCGCGTGGCACGTGTTCGATCTCTCGCAGTCGGCGTTTGCGCTGGGCCTCGTCGGGCTGGTGCAGTTCGTGCCGACGTTGACGCTGACGCTGGTCGGCGGCGCCGTCGCCGACGCCTACGACCGGCGGCGCATCATGCGCCTCGCGCAGCTGCCGCTGCTCGCGTGCGGCGCGGCGCTGTTCGTGACGACGGCGAACGACGCCGACTCCTTGCCGGTGCTGTTCATCGCCGTGTTCTGGATCGCCGCGGCGTTCGCCTTCGACAGCCCCGCCCGGCAGGCGCTGGTGCCAACGCTGGTGCCGATCGAGTCGTTCCCGCGCGCGGTGATCTTCAGCTCGACGGCGCAGGCGCTGGCGGTCGCCACCGGCCCGGCAGTCGCGGGCCTGACGATCGCCGGCGGCGGCCCGCAGATCGCGTATGGAATCTTCGTCGCGCTGATCGCCGTCAACTGGATCGGCCTCGGCTTCGTGCGACCGCTGCGCGATCCTGGCGAACGGCGCGCGCCGAGCTGGCAGGCCGTGCGCGAGGGCCTGGCCTTCGTGCGCTCGCAGCCGATCGTGCTCGGCTGCATGACGCTCGACCTGTTCGCGGTGATCTTCGGCGGCGCCACCGCGCTGCTGCCCATCTACGCCAGCGACATCCTCGACGTCGGCCCGCGCGGCTACGGCCTGCTCTCGGCGTCGCTCGAGATCGGTGCGCTCGCGACGGCCATCGTGATGATGCTGCGTCCGCCGGCGTCGCGTCCCGGGCGCGCGCTGCTGATCGCCGTCGGCGTCTACGGCGTGGCCACGATGGTCTTCGGCCTCTCGCGCGCGTTCCCGCTGTCGATCGCCGCCTACATGGTGGTCGGGATGGCCGATCAGGTCAGCGTCGTGATGCGCCAGACCGCCATCCAGCTCTCGACACCGGACGCGCTGCGCGGCCGCGTCAGCGCCGTCAACATGATCTTCATCGCGTCGTCCAATCAGCTCGGCGCCGTCGAGTCCGGCTTCGTCGCGGCCGCGTTCAGCCCCACGTTCGCGGTGGTGAGCGGCGGCGCCGGCTGTCTGCTGGTGCTGGCCCTCGTGGCCTGGCAGATCCCGGCGCTGCGCAGCTACCGGCTCGGCGGCGAGGCTCGCACGCTGGCTTGACCCGCAGCCGCGACATCGAGGACACTCGCGGCATGGAACCAGATCCGAACGCAACGCCCGGACGTGTAGACCTGGGGCCGCTCGAGCGACATTGGAACTGCCGGCTCACGGTGCCGGGGCGCAAGAGCGGGCGGCCGCGGACCGTGACGATCTGGTTCGGGTTCGACCGGGAAGCGGGACGCGTGC
>CAYOHN010000528.1:0-1937 GCA_964403735.1 uncultured Spirochaetales bacterium
GCTGGCATAGCACCCCCGGCGCGTCCTACGTGCTGCGGTGTCACGGCTCGACCACGAGCGGAAGCGTGACCTGCTCGCTGCCGGCGCGGTGGGTGACCGTAACCTGGATGACCCACTCCCCCGGCATGTGGAACTTGACCCCTTCCACCAGGAACTCGCCCCCGCCCAGGTTCCGGGTGACGCGAGGGCGTGTCACAAAGCCGTGGCGGTGGGCAGGCATGCCACCATCGAACTCGACGACCGTCGGAATCTCGGATGCGGTTCCGACCAGCTCGATACCGACGATCCAGTCGTGCATTCGGTGGAGGGTCAGGGGCTCGACCGCCGGCCGCGCCCGGACCCGGTAGGAGCCCGCGTCGGTGAGGCCCTCGAGTGCCCGCGGCTGCGAAGCCGCTGCGGGCGCATCTCCTGCCGCCGACTGCGAACGATCCGCGGCTTCACCGCACCCCGTAAGCAGAGCCAGGGCGAGGGCCATGACCGCGAAGGCCGCCAAACGGCGCGAACTCGTCCGGAACCCGACATCTCCAATGCTGAGAAACCCGACACTTCCGAATCGGGCTGACGGCGGAAAACCCAGCTGCCGGGTAGCCCGGGGCAGTCGCCCAGCCCGGGCCCTCTTTCGAGAAGACGTCACACGGACCACCACGAGCGCCGCTGGGTCCAACCGACGCCGATGACAGCGAGCATGAGCACCAGCAACGCGCGCACCATCGGCCCAGCGACCGGCACCGGCGTGCACATACCGGGGTTCGGCACGCAGGCATCGCCGTCGGCCGGATCGAACTCGTCGAAGACACCGTCGAGGTCCGCATCCGCGAACGCCGATTCGAGGTAGTCGGGCATGCCGTCGCCGTCGGCATCCGCAAGCGCGGTCTCCTCGTAGTCCGTCTCGCCGTCGCCGTCGCTGTCCTGGGCACAGGCTGCGATGAAGACCTCCGGAGCGCAGGCATCGTCGTTGGCCGGGTCGTCCTGGTCGGAGAGCCCATCCGAATCGGCATCGGCGATCGACGATTCCGCGTAGTCGAAGTCACCGTCGCCGTCGCTGTCCACGAACTCGCCCTCGGCGAAGTCGGTCGCGCCGTCCCCGTCGCTGTCCTGGGTGCATACCGCGATGAACACTTCGGGCACGCAGACATCGGCGTTGGCCGGATCGCTCTGATCCGCCACGCCATCCGAGTCGGCGTCGACGATCGACGATTCGAGGTAGTCGAGCACACCGTCGCCATCGCTGTCGACAAGCTCGCCTTCGGTGAAGTCGGTCGCGCCGTCCCCGTCGCTGTCCTGGGTACACGCCGCCACGAATACTTCGGGGGCGCAGGCGTCGGCGTTGGCCGGATCGCTCTGATCGTCGATCCCATCGCCGTCGGCGTCGGCGATCCACGACTCCTGATAGTCGGGCACACCATCCCCGTCTGCGTCGGCCAGTTCGCCTTCGAAGAAGTCGGTCAGGCCGTCGCCATCGCTGTCCAGACCGCAGGCCGCCACGAAGGCCGTGGGCACACAGGCATCGGCGTTGGCCGGATCGCTCTGATCCGAGAGACCGTCCGCGTCCGCATCGGCCAGCGACGACTCGACGTAGTCGAACGCGCCGTCGCCATCACTGTCGGTGAACTCACCCTCCGCGAAATCGGTCGCACCGTCGCCGTCCGTATCCTGCGCACAGGCCGCGACGAAGACCTCGGGCGCGCATGCGTCCGCATCGGCCGGATCGCTCTGATCGGGGGTTCCATCGGCGTCCGCATCGGCCACGGACGACTCGACCCAATCGAGCTTGCCGTCACCGTCGCCATCCGTGAACTCGCCTTCGAGGAAGTCGGAGGTGCCGTCGCCGTCGCTGTCCTGGAGACACGCAGCAACGAAGACAGTCGGCACGCAGGCGTCGGCGTTCGCCGGATCGCTCTGGTCGGTGATGCCGTCCGCGTCGGTATCGACGAGCG
>CAYOHN010000529.1:0-1929 GCA_964403735.1 uncultured Spirochaetales bacterium
GTGGACTTCTACCCGCTATTCACGCGTCCGGGCGTGACGCTGCTCTCGGGGTTCTTCGGACCCGTGGAGCGGATCCTGCGCGCCGGGGGCCACGAGATCCACTTCGTGCCGGCCGACTTTCGTCGCTTTGCCAATCTCGCGCGCCAGATGGCGCCACGGGTCATGGCTACGGCTGCGTCGCTTCCCGACGCCGAAGGTTGGCTCTCGCTGTCGCTGCACGCCGGTGCCACCGTCGACGAAATTCGCCGTTGCGGGCGGGATCCCGAACGGCTGTTGGTCGTCGAGGCCAACTCCAAGCTGCCGCGCACGGTGGGGTTGCCGCCCGAGCACCGGCACGCTTTGCACGTCGAAGAGGTGGACGTGCTCGTCGAGAGCGATCGCGACATCGTGACCCTCCCCGAGGCCGAGCCCGATGCCGTGGAACGCCGGATCGCCGAGCACGCGCTCCGCTTCATTCCCGACGGCGCCACGCTGCAGACGGGAATCGGCGGCGTGCCGAATCAGATCGCGCGGCTGCTCGCCGACGATCACGGCGGTGACTATGGCATCCACACCGAAATGTTCACCGACGGACTGATGCGGCTCCACGAGGCTGGCAAGGTCAGCAACCGCAAGGGGCTTTTCGACGGCATCTCGGTAGCGACGTTCGCCTTCGGGACGCGCGCGCTGTACGACTGGCTCGACGGCAACGAAGCCGTGCGCTTCCTGCCGGTCAGCCACACCAACGAGCCGGGTCTGATCGCGCAGAACCGGAACATGATCTCGATCAACGGCGCGCTCTCGGTCGACCTGGTCGGGCAGGTGGTGGCCGACCGGATCGGCGAAAAGGAGCATTCCGGCATCGGTGGTCACGAAGACTTCGTCACCGGCGCCGCCTTCTCGCCGGGGGGCCGCTCGCTGATCTGCCTGCCGTCCTTCGCCAACACGTCCGAGGGTCGCGTCTCCCGGATCGCCAGCCTGTTTGCGGCGGGCACCTGCATCACGACGCCGCGACACCAGGTGGACGTCATCGTGACCGAGTACGGCGCTGCGGAGCTCGCGGGCCGCACCGCCGGCGAACGCGCGCGGGCGCTGATCGAGATCGCGCATCCCGCCGTACGCGAGGCGCTGCGAGCTCGGCAGCACGAGCTGCCGTGGATTCCGCCGGAATGAGCGCGGCGGATCACGGCGCGCTCCCCGCCGACTATGCGCAGTCCCTGGCGGCAACGGGGGGCGCCGTGCTGGCCGCGCTGCACGGACTCGAGTGGATCCAACGCCGTCTGCACCCCTCCGACCTCGAGGACCTGCGCGAACGACTGCGGCCCTCGTGCGATCGACTCGACGGCGCGCTGCACGAGTTCCGTCGGGCCGCCGTGCCGCCGGGCCTCGAAGCGTTTCACGATCAGCTCCGGGCGGGCGCCCGCGAGGCGCTGGAAGCGCAGCGCTCGTTCCTCGGGTCGGACTCGTCCGGGCAGCCGATCGCAGCCATCCTCGAAAGCCTGCGCCGGTCCTGCCGGGCGCAAGAAGCCCTCTATCCCCTGCGGACGGTGCTGCCGCCGCTCGGGCGCTGGTTCGTCGAGCCGGCCTTTCAGGACCAGCTCGTGCGGCTCGATCCCGAGCCACCCCCTGCGTTCGGCGCTGGTGTCGGCCTGCATCGCGCGGGAGCCGACGAGGCGCCGGACGGCCGCGGCGGCTTCTCGTTGTACGTCCCGGAGTGGCTCACGGGAGACGAGCCTCGGCCGCTCGTCGTCGCGCTCCATGGCGGTTCCGGACACGGACGCGATTTTCTGTGGAGCTGGCTCCGCGAGGCGCGCGGGCGCGGATTCCTGCTCCTCGCGCCGACCTCCGTCGGCAGCACCTGGTCGCTCGCGGCGCCCCCCGTCGATAGCCTGCGACTGCGCTCGATGGTCGGGTGGGTCGGCGAGCGCTGGCCCGTCGATCGCGAACGGA
>CAYOHN010000530.1:0-1927 GCA_964403735.1 uncultured Spirochaetales bacterium
CTTGCGATCCGCGGCGCGGCGCCGGAGGACTCGGCGGTCTACCTCGGCTATCACGAGATCCCGATCTTGTTTCACTTCGGCGGCCTGCGCAGCGTGTTCGCCTCGGAGATCCTCGCGCAGATCGACTTCATCCCCGGCAACTTCGACAGCCGCTACGGCGACGCGATCGGCGGCGTCGTCAACGTCCAGCCCCGCAAGGGCCGACGCGACGGCTACCACGGCTTCGTCGACATCAACGCGTTCGACAGCGGGTTCTTGGTCGAGGGGCCGATCGGCAAGGGCAGCTTCGCCGTCGCCGGGCGCCGCAGCTACATCGATTTTTTGCTCCCGCGCGTGCTCCCGCAGGACGCGGGCATCAACTTCACCGTCGCGCCGCGCTACTGGGACTACCAGATCCTGTTCGACTACCCGGTGTCCGACGGCGAGCTCAGCGTCCGCGCGTTCGGCAGCTCGGACGAGCTCAAGCTCGCCTTCGCCGGGGCCAACGACGACCCGGAGGCGGTCGAGGACGTCCGCAACCAAGTCGAGACCGCCCAGTACTTCTCGCGCCTCGACCTCGTCTACCGCAAGCGGCTCGGGCCCTGGGAGCTGCTCGTCACGCCCTCGTGGCGGCCGGGCTTCACCGAGCTCGGGATCCTCGGGATCCTCGAGCTCGACGTCCACACCGACGACTTCACCGGCCGCGCCGAGCTCAGCCGGCAGATCAGCAAGCGGATCCGCTGGCGGATCGGCACGGAGGTCACGGCCACGCTGTTCGACATCGGCGTGACCGCGCCGGTGTTCGGGGCCGCGGTCGCCGACTCGGTCACCCGCGAGGTCAACGGCGCGCTGTTTCGCGGGGCCGGCTACAGCACCGCGACGCTCGCCGTGACCGACAAATTCCTGCTGCTGCCCGGCGTCCGCGTCGAGTGGTTTGCCGCGCCGATCGACCGCGCCGCCGTCGACCCGCGCCTGCGCGCGGTCTGGCAGATCGCCGACAAGACCGCGCTCAAGGGCGCCGTCGGGCTCTACAGCCAGGGCATCCAGCAGCCCGTGCAGTTCGACGAGGTGTTCGGCAACCCGCGGCTCGGGCTCCAGCGATTTTTCTGGGCGGATTGATCGCACACTTCGCGCAACGAACGCTGCGAAATGAATCGGACGACGTAAAGAAATCGGCCAACCAAAAAGGAGTCTTGATCAGCTCGGGCTTGATTGCCGGCGAAGCCATTACGGGGATTGCCCTGGCCATTCCCATTGTGGCCGGCATCAGCTTGCCGATCAAGATCTTCGAAAACGGACCGGTTTCCGTGCTCCTCTTCCTGGCCATCGGCTTTGCCCTCTATCGCGTGGTGATCGCCGGCCGAAATCGGTAGGGTACGGAGGAAGAAGACGAACGAAACGTTTTGTTCGTCTCAAGGACGAACGAGGGCAAAAAGTTCTCTGCGCAACGCCTCGGGGTCAATATGGATCACCCACACGCTGGCCGAGTCGAGCGAGGGCAACTCGAGTGTTCGCGTCACGTAGGCCCTGGGCGCTACCGAACCGGAACGACCTTGCTCCGCACAAAACGTCATAGGAGCGTGCCTTCGGATGAGCACGCGCAATTCCGAGATTTCTTCCGTAAGATCCGACGGCGGTTCTTCGCTTCGATTTGAGAGAAGCTTTGCCGTCTGCGGATAGCGCCGGACAAATTTTCGGCTCGTCAGAAGCTCTCGAATCTCGCGTTGGAGTGCCCAGCGAGAGAGAAACGCCTCGACCTGTTCGCTCGCAATCGTTGAAATCGCGTCCCCGTACTGCTGACACGTAAAGCGTTCATCCTTGGGTTGATCCATCACCACCGAGAGCGGGAGGTCCAAGTCCTTCGCCGACAGATTCAAGGCATCCAGGATTTCCGGAACGCATGCCTCGGAGCGCAATGCCGATTCCTGCGCCGACGCGATCCCCCAAC
>CAYOHN010000531.1:0-1912 GCA_964403735.1 uncultured Spirochaetales bacterium
CATCAAGCCCTTCCTCGAGCTCGAAACGGACGCGTTCGAGCAGGCGTTCCGGACGTCCTGCCTCGCCGGCTTCCACGTCGGGCAGCAGGCCGCGCGGCGCATGGTGCCGGCGGGCGGCGGCACGTTGCTGTTCACCGGCGCCACCGCGTCGATCCGCGCGCGGCCGCCGTTCACCGCGTTCGCCGCCGCCAAGCACGGACTGCGCGCGCTCGCCCACGGGCTCGCCCGTGAGTTCGGCCCGCAGGGCCTCCACGTCGTCCACGTCCTCGTCGACGGTGTCATCGCCGGAGACAACGTCCTCTCGCGGATGCCGGCCCTCGCCGACAAGCTCGGCCCCGACGGCATGCTCGACCCCGACGCCATCGCCGACGCCTACTGGCACCTCTTCCAGCAACACCGTTCCGCGTGGACCCTCGAACTCGACCTGCGCCCGTACCGCGAGAGCTTCTGATTCCGCCGGGGACGCCACTGGGGACGTTGTTTCCGTATTTCCGTTAGGCGCGTCGAGAAGGGGGTATTCGTTTCACAACCCCGTTGCGGCATCCGTTCGCTCTCGCCGCGCGAGTGGACGAACCGTTCGTGCCGCGCTGTCCGGATTGTCGTGCTTCGGTCCCGCGGAGCGACTCATGCCTCGAGGACCGCGAATCGATGCTCCGGGGGCCGCTCACCATGTGATGATCCGCGGCATCGAACGGCGGACGATCTTCTGTGACGCAGAGGACTACGAGGCCTTTCTTTCACGCCTCGGCTTTCTCGTTCCGGAACTCGGCTTCCGCTGTTTCGGATGGGTCCTGATGCCGAATCACGTGCACCTCGCCCTGCAGACGGGGTCCGTCCCGCTTCCTCGGCTGATGGCGCGGCTCGGGACCGGTTACGCTCGCGCTTTCAACCGCCGTCATGATCGCGTTGGTCATCTCTTCCAGAACCGATACCGGTCGCGCCTCGTAAACGATGATCGTGACCTGCTCGGTCTGATCCTCTACATCCACCGCAACCCACTCCGCGCAGGGCTCGTCGAGGGACCGGAGGCGCTTGGCCGCTTCCCTTGGTGCGGCCACGGTGCCCTCACCGGCGAGCGCCGACCGCGCTCTTTCGAGACGCCGAACGCCACGCTCCGGCTTCTGGCCGTTGGTCCTGTGGACGCGAGGCAACAACTGGCGAGCTTGATGCAGGCCTCGGATGCACCCGATTTGCTCGCCGACGTTCCGCAAACAACGTCCCCATCAGACGGACGTCAGTGCGAAGCGACGGCGTGGACGCTGTCGGTGACGATCTGCAGCAGCTCGTCGAGGTCGTCGTCGGGGATGACGAGGGGCGGGGTGATGTAGACGACGTTGCCGAGGGGGCGCAAGTAGGCCCCGCGCCGGCGGGCTTCCTCGAAGACGCGCCAGCCGACCTGGGCGAGGTAGCCGGCGGCTCCCTGCACGATCGGCTCGACGACGACCGCAGCGATGTGATCGGAGTCTTTCGCCAGCAGCTCGGCCAGCGACTCGATCGCGCGCTCGAGCGGAACGTGCGGATCGCCCGGAGACGGCACGTGGAAGACCTGCGCCAGCGGACCGGCGAAGGGCCGCCGGAACACCTCGACGCCGCTGACGGCGGTGCAGCCCAGCGTCTCGCCGTGGAAGGCACCGTCGAGCGCGACGATACGATCTCGATCGGAACGGCTCATGCAGACTCCCGGGACGGCGACCGAATCAGAGCGCGAGTTCTGCCAGCACGCGCAACGCTTCGGGCTGGCCCGCACCGACCAGCAGCGTCCGGACCGGCGATGCCTTCCACGCCTCGAGCCGATCGCGGATGCGCTCCTTGGGGCCGATCAACGCCATCGCATCGACCAGCTCGTTCGGGACTTCGGCCATCGCCTCGGCCTTCTTCCCGGCGAGGAAGAGATCCTGGATCTTGACCGCCG
>CAYOHN010000532.1:0-1155 GCA_964403735.1 uncultured Spirochaetales bacterium
AAAGCATGACACTGCCGCATGACGCGCGAGAGCTGATCGCGCAGCGCTACGACGCCGGCCGTCGTGCGCGTGGACGAGCCGAGGGCGAGCCGTTTCGATGGGACCGTGAACCGATCGGAATGGACGAGCTGGAGGAGTTGGCGGACTGCTACACGTACCGGCGTCTGCGGTACGAGCACTGGTACGGGGCTCGCGCCGATGACTGGCCGTACTTCGCACGGCAGCGCCTCGACGCGGCACTCCATGCGCTCGAGGACTTGCTCGCGGAGCTGCGCCACGGGCCGATCGAGGTGGAGCGTTGACGGACCTTCGCGCGCCGACGGTACTCGCGGAGCTGCTGGCCTTGTGGCGGATCGCGCCGGCGTCGGATCGCGTGGCGTTCCTGGCGGCGATCGTCTCGCCGGGGGCGGAGCCGGTGGCGACTGCTGCCGGGGAGCCGACGCGGTGACGTTTCGTTCCGCTGACCACGCTGTCGAGCGTTACCTCGCGCTCGGCCATCGCCTCGGGTCTGCGCGCGCAGCATCCCTCACGGTGTCACTGGGGCGCAGTTACGCCCCCCGGTGCCCGCGCTGCTCTCACGTCGCGCGATTCACCGGCCGCGAGGGTGTCGAGCGCTGCGCCCGATGCGGCGCGCCGTGGCCGAGTGAGGATGTAGAGGTGTCGCGCGCGAGCGTGCAGATGCCATCGCGCCCCGGTGGCCGCGAGCTGGGGCTCCTCGAGCTGGGCGTGCTCGGCGCAGCAATCGCCCGCATCCCTACGTGGCCGCGTCGTGCGCTGCTGCTGCACGTGGGCGAGGGGGTTCCGTTTATGAGGCTCGGCGATGCCGTGCGCGACCGCTGGGCGCGGGCTCCCGAGCGCGGTCCGTGGTGGTGGACCCAGCGCGTGCAGGAAGCGCGCGACGACTTGACGGCGCGGCTGCGGCGGAGGGGCTGGCTGTGACGGCCCGGATGCTGGCGGATTCGGCCTCCCCTTGACGATATCCAGATATCAAAGGATACTCACGCTATGAAGCGAGGAACACGAGGGGGCCGACGCCCGGGAGCGGGCAGGCCGTCGATGCCGCCGGAGACGGTGCGATCGGTGCCGGTTCTGGTGCGCTTGTCGCCGGCCGAGCGCGCGGAGCTGATGGCAGCGGCCGACGGTGATCCGCTCGCG
>CAYOHN010000532.1:1165-1908 GCA_964403735.1 uncultured Spirochaetales bacterium
CGACGTGGATTCGAGCCGCGGCGCTGCGCGCTGCGCGACGCAGTAGGGGAACGAGATGAAAGCGAAGCCGAAGCGAAACCCGGTCCGTTACCGCAACCTGCACGCTCGCGCGGGGGTCATCTACTACCAGCGCACGGTGGGCGGGCGACGCATCCGCGAGTCGGCGCGGACCGATGACTGGGAAGTGGCGGCATCCTTCCGGGATCTGCTGGAGGAGCGCCTCGGGATCGGGACGGGCGTTCCGTTCCTCCCGGAGCCGGAGCCGCTCACGTTCGCCGAGCTGGCGGACCGCTACCTCGCGGACGGGACGCACCACCTGGCGCCGACGACGCGAGCGGAGCGTCTGCGCTGGCTCGGCATGATCCCCGACCCCGCGGTGGTGCGGGCACGCGCTCGCCGGAACCCGGGCGAGGCGCCGAAGGTTCCGGGGATGCTGCGGACCTACTTCGGCGCGATGGCGCTCGACTCGATCTCGCCGGCAACGCTTCGCACGTGGTGGGCGGAGACGGTCGACGGGCGCGGACTCACGGCGAAGACCGGGAAGAACCACCTGGACGCGCTCGCCGCTGTCTTCGGATTCGGGCAAGAGCTGGAGATGCTCGGCGCGAACCCAGCAACCGGACTGCGCGAGAGTCTTCGCCGGCGAGCCCGAACCCAGCGCGGACGGGCCGAGAGCGCCTCGAACATCCGGCCGGTCTCTTCGCCGGCGCACGTGGACGCGCTGGTGCGCGAGGCCCGGGCCG
>CAYOHN010000533.1:0-1900 GCA_964403735.1 uncultured Spirochaetales bacterium
ACGACGGCAACGCCGACACCACCGACGCGTGCCCGGCCTGCCAGCTCGCGTTTTGCGGCGACGGCTTCACGCAGGCCGAGGTCGAGGAGTGCGACGACGGCAACGCCGCCGACGACGACGCCTGCATCCCGGTGTTTTGCGTGGCCGCGACCTGCGGCGACGGCTACCTCCAGGCCGGCGTCGAGGGCTGCGACGACGGCAACCTCGACGACGACGACGCCTGCCCGAGCTCGTGCCAGGACGCGTTTTGCGGCGACGGCTTCGTCCACGAGGGCTTCGAGCAGTGCGACGACGGCAACAACATCTCGAACGACGGCTGCACCGACGTCTGCGAGCTCGAGTGCGGCGACGACTGCTGGAGCGAGCAGGGCTGCGTCACCCCGGCCGGCCGCTGCGTCCGGTTTAGCTGCCGGCCCGGCGACGCCAACGGGACCTGGTGCGACAGCTGCTTCGGCTGGACCGAGGTCAGCTACGATCAGTGGCTGGGCGGCGGCTACTGCGAGGACGTGACCGCCGTCTACCGCGATCTCTACGGCTACGCGACGGCCTGCGGCGGCGCGCCGAGCTGCTGCGCCGATCAAAACGGCTGCGGCGGCGGCGACAACGCCTGGCACTTCTGGAACGGCAACCAGAACTTCTTCACGGGCCCCTGCCTCGGCTGCCAGGGCCAGGACAACTGCACCTACTGGAACAACAGCTATACGGGCACCTACACGCGCATCAGCGTGTGCGAGAAGGGCTGAGCGCCGCCCGGCGCCGGCTGGTTCACACGCGTCGGGGCCCGTGGCATCTTCGCGCCCGCGATGCCGGGCGAGGAGCGATGTCGCTAGCGATCGTGGTCGAGGGCGGCGGCCTGCGCGGGGCCTTCGCCGTCGGCGTGCTCGCCGAGCTCGCCGAGCACCTGCGCCGGCCCGCGACCCACGTGTTTGCGACCTCGTCCGGGGCGCCCAACGCCGCCTACTTCGCGACGGGACAGATCGCCGACGGCGTGCGGATCTGGGAGCAGCGGACCCACGGCTCGCAGCTCGTCGACTACCTCAACCTCGTCCGCCCGGCGCCGGTCATGAAGATCGACGATCTGGTCGCGGTGTTCCGCGACGAGATCCCGCTCGACGCCACGCGCCTGCGCGCGAGCGCGACGCAGCTGCACATCTGCGTGACCAACGTCGAGTCCGGCGCCGGCGAGCTCGTCCGCGCGACGCCGGACAACGTGTTCTCGCTGCTCCAGGCCGCGATGGCGATCCCCGTCGCCTACGGCCGGGTCGTCCCGGTCGGCGAGGGCCGCTACATCGACGGCGGGTTCCGGGCCCCGCTTGCGATCCGCGAGGCGCTCGCGCTCCGGCCCGAGCGCGTGCTCGCGATCCTGACCAAGCCGCGCGGCCACCGACGCAAGCACAACCGCGTCGGCGGCTGGCTGCAGGGCCGCTCCTACCCCGAGTTCCCCCAGCTGCGCGCGGCGATCCGCGAGAAGTGGTCGCACTACAACGCGACCATGGATCTGATCGACGAGCTCGAACAGCGCGGCGAGCTGCTCGCCCTGCGCCCGCCCGGCGAGCTCCCGCTGACCCGCCTGAGCCGCTCGCGCGAGCGGATCCACGCGGCGATCGAGCTCGGCCGCGAGGTCGTCCGCCGACGCGTCACGGAGCTGCGCGAGTACCTCGGAGATTGAGGCTCAAACACGCGATTTCAGACGGCCCGTCGGCGCTTGCGAATCAGCTTGGACGCCTTCTCAGCATCATCTGCGCGGTCGAGCTCCGAGTAGATCCGCAGCGCTCGACGCAAGAGCGTGAGGGCGACGCGAGAGCGCGTCCCGTAGGTCCGGTCGACGGCCGCGAGCGCAGACGGGAGCTTGGCTGCAGCGCGATCGAGCTCACCGCGAACCTCGAGGGCGGTGAACTCG
>CAYOHN010000534.1:0-1891 GCA_964403735.1 uncultured Spirochaetales bacterium
ACGATCCATTGGCGCCGGTCTCGGTGCCGGATGCGACGACGCCGGGCTTCGGCGGACCGCTGGCCGCCGTACGACCCCAATCGTCGCTGCTGCTCGCCGAGCGCTTCCCGGCCTACGACTATGCGAAGTTCGTGGCGCTGCGCGAGGAGCGACACGCGGCGCGTGCGGAGCGCGCCAGCCGGCTCGGCGCGTGGCCCAAGCTCGGCAGCTACGCCTGGGCGATCGGGCCCGGCAAGTCCGCAACGGGCAAACCGTGGATCGGCGGCTTTCCGCAGACCGGCGAGCTCACGCCGTCGATCATGCACTATGTGGAGAACCGCAGCGCCGAAGCGGGCGGCATCCGCGGCAATGGCATGGAGTTCGTCGGTGCGCCGCTGGTGCTGATCGGCCACACGGATCAGGTGGCGTGGACGACCACCACCGCGCAGCTCCCGGTGGCCGATACCGTCTTCGAAGAGATCTTCCTCGACGATTCCAACCTCCTGCTCTATGTCGACGAGGGGACGCTCGCGCCGCTCTCGCAACGAACCGAGACCTTCCCATCTGCCCTGGCGGGTCCGACGACGCGCACTTTCTGGCGAAGCCGTGCGCGCGCCGGCAATGGCGGCTCGCGGCCGATTCTCGAGTTCCTCGGGGATGCCCAGGGCACGGCGACGGGTGGCAGCGAGACGCAGCTCGTCGCGGCCGGCGCGAGCTTCGGGAACGATCTGGTCGGTGGTCACGTCGCCATCGTGGGCGGGCCGGGTGTGGGTCAGGTCCGCGAGATCTCGGCAGTCCCCGATGCGACCACGCTCACCGTCGCGGTCGCCTTCGCAACACCGCCGGGGGCCGGTTCCTCGTATGTCGCCGTCGGTCCCGCCGGCAAGATCATCGCCGTCGCGATCGACTCGAGCGCGTGGATGGAGGAGACGACCGCAGTGCTGGGATTTTCGAAGTACCAGCGCGCGACGTCGATCGAGGACATCCGCGAGGGCGTCCGGCTGATCCCGACCACCCACAACTTCTTCGCCGCCGACAATCTGGTTTGGAACGAGATCGGTACGGATCCCGGGCTTCCGGGCAACATCGGCTTCTGGTCCTCGGGCTTCTCGCGGGTCCGCCAGGACGGCGGCGACCTGCGCCTGCCGATCGACGGAGCCAGTCCGAACAATCCGCTCGTCGCGATCGGCGGAACGCTCGAGGCCGCCACGGCGACCACGCTGACGGCGTCCGGCGCGTTCGCAGGGCAGGCTCTCGCGCCGCCGCCCCGCAACGCCCGCTACGACGATCCGGGGACGGTGCCGAGCGAGTACATCGTCTCGATCGTCTCCGGGGCGGGCTACAAGCAGACCCGCCGCATCGTCAGCAACGACAACGACACGCTGACCGTCGAGAGCCCGTTCGGCATGGTCCCGGCGGCTGGCGATCGCTTCGAGGTGCAGGAGATCATCGGCATGCCCGAGGCGGTGAATCCGTCCGAGGGCTTCGCGGCCAACTGGAACAACAAGGCGGCGACCGCAGACCCCGGCGACGGCTTCGGCCGCAACCACCGCGTCGAGTTCCTCCTCGAGCGGCTCGCCGCCGAGAACCAGTGGAATCGCACGAAGCAGCAGCAGCTCAACGCGGACGTCGCCGGTCTCGATGGCCGCGGGCGCTTCGGCCGCTACCTGATCCCGCGCCTGCGCGAAGCCGTCGATGCCGTCGGCAACGGCGGCACTTCGGAAGTCGACACCGTCCTCGCGCAACTCGAGCAGTGGAACGGTACGCCCGAGTTCGGCCGCAACTTCGTCGATCCGGTCGCCGACACGATGTTCGCCGGGGAGGTCGCGTTCCTGAAGGACGTCTTCACGGCGATCGGCGACGCGATCTACGCCGACGAGTTCGGCGCTCTCGGCGTGCTGGGAGGCTCGCG
>CAYOHN010000535.1:0-1890 GCA_964403735.1 uncultured Spirochaetales bacterium
GGGGCCGCGAGCACGAGGCCCAGAGCGAGGCTGGCGCCGAGAGTTCGGGTGGCGAAGCGGATGAAAGAGCGCATGACGAGGAACCTCCTTTTCCGGCGCAACGAAACTTCGGAACGAACGTCCCCTTCTGCGAACTACTCGGATCGCCAGCGGCGGTCGAGCTGCCGGATCCCGCGTCGAACGGTGCGGTCGGAGTACTCGAACTGCCCGAACGCCTGCTCGTAGAAGGCGTCGTCATCCGGCGGGAGCGGGTGCATGAGGGAGAACAGGCTGCTGGCGTCGTGCCTCGGGCCGAACAGCAGATGGCCGATCATGTGAGCCAGGCCGTGCGCCGCACGCGCGCCGGACTCGCCCACGTCCCCGGCATGAACGTGGGCGAAGCTGCGGAAGTCGGTGAGACCCGGGGAGAACGGCCCGTCGGCCGCGACCAGGAGCTGAGCCACGCCTGGCGTGCCCGCATTCTGGAAGATGCCGCCCTCGGCGGGGGAGCGGGCGAGCCGCCAGGCCTCCAGCCAGCCCAGCCGGTCTCGGTAGGGCAGCACGTTGGTCACTTCGTCGTCCTCGACCAAGTTCACCACGACACGGATCCGACGCTCGCCGCTGGCGGTCCGCACGTTGCGCTCGCGCTGGGCCTCGCGCAGGAGGAGATCCGGACGGAACTGGAGGAAGCCCGCGTCCACGCTTCCCACCCAGGCCCCTTCACTCACGAGAAGGTCGCGCTCGATGCCGGCGTCCAGCGTGAGGACGATGCGGGCGCGGTCGGGGTGGCGGCGGAGGAACCGCGCGATCGCGCGCGCGTCGGTCGGGTCGGCGCCCGAGGCCGCAATCTCGTCGAGGATTTCCTCGCGCAGGGTACCGAGGTCGGGCGGGTGCACGGCCAGGATCGTCCGCTCGCAGCTGACGAGCTCGCCCCGCAGCGATGCAAGCGCGTCGAACGGGAGCACGGTCTTGCCGGGCGCCATCTCGTCCAGACTCTCGGTCAGCTCGTGGGCCGTCATCGGGGCCACCACGATCTGGTCGGCGCCCGCGGTTGCGTTCTCGGCGAGGGACAGGCCCTGCCGGAACATGTGCTCGACCTCGATCTTGATGGCGTGCGTCGGCGGATCGCGCGGAAGGCCCACCACCGTCACCGTCGCGGTGGCCGTGCCGCTGCCCGGTGTGGCCGCGGTCACCGAGCCGGTCCGGGTGTCGCCGGGGGACAGGTTCACGGCCGTCAGCGTCACCGACGCGCCGCCGGTCGGGGAAACGTCGCCGATTCCGCCCTCGGTGGTCCACACCGCGTTCTCGTTCGGCATGCAGAGGTCATCCTCGTTGCCCGGGACGCCGTTCTGGCCTGCGTCGGGGTTTCCGTTCGCGTCGGGCGGGCAGTCGAAGGCAGCGAAGCCCTGCGAGCTACCCGCGTTCAGCGTTGCGTCGGGCGGAGTGATCGTGACGGCGCCGGGAGGCGGGGGAGCGATCACCGTCACGGTGGCCGACGCAGTGAGCCCGCCATCGGTGCTCGCCACGACCTGGCCCGTCTGCGCGGCGCTTCCCGCCGGGAGCGACGCCGTCAGAATCGAGCTCGATCCCGTGGCGGTGTCCAGGCTCCCGATCGGGCCGGACACGTTCCACACCGCGCTCTCGTTCTGCTCGCAGAGGTCATCCTCGTTGCCCGGGACGCCGTTCTGGCCCGGGTCGGGGTCCCCGTTCGCGTCGGGCGGGCAGTTGAAGGCAGCGAAGCTCTGGCTCTGGCCGACCTCGAGCGTGGCTGCGGTCGGGGCGACGACCAGTCCATCCGGCACTGCGGGCTCGATGAACACAACGACGAAGGTGTTCTCGACCGTGAGGATCGAAAGGCCCTCGAAGTTCGTGAACGGTGTCTGCGGGACGCCGGGCGGGCAGTTCGACAGG
>CAYOHN010000536.1:0-1883 GCA_964403735.1 uncultured Spirochaetales bacterium
GGAGGCGGGAGTCAGGGCCGATCTTCATGGCCAGTTTCAGCTTCTGGAAGTGCATGTCGTCGTAGGGCAGGCCGCTGGCGAGATCGTAGAGCGGCGCGAGCCGCACGCGGCCTGCGCTGGCGATCAGCAAGGCGTAGTTCTTGGCGTGGGCGTCGGTTCCCCCGACGAGCCAGTGGAAGGCGAGGGCGTCGAGGAAGGTGGCGACATCCTGCTCGCGGTCGCTCGAATGGCTGCGCAGCAGCTCGATGATGGCGGGCGCGCTGGGGCCGCGCTCGTTCTCGTATTTGCGCATGGGCGGCACGCCGAGCGCCTGACAGACGTCTTCCTGGTGGACGCGCAGGATCCCGCTGTCGGTGCGGCGGCGGTCGTAGCGCTCGATCACGATCGCGATCTCGTCCTCGAAATGCAGGATGCGGGAGCTCGCGGTCGGCAGGCCGAGTCGCCGCGCGAGGGCGAGGCAGAAATGCTCGTTCTCGGCATGGCCGTCGAAGGCGCCGGTGGGGGGTTTGAGGATGTGGGTTGTGGGAATGCGGCCGGACGGAACTCCCCAGCGCTCCTCCTCGAGGAGCAGAGCGGTCTTGGGTTGTGCGCCTGCAAGGCTGAACTGTCCGGTGTCGCGGGGTGCGCGCCAGGCGGAAGGATCGGCGCGGAGCAGCCGAAGCCGCTCGGCGACCGCGCGCTCGTCCAGCCATTCGACGGGTTCGGGTTCTGCGGACCGCAAGGCGTCGAGCCGCTCGGGGCGGACGAACTGAACCGCTCCGGCGCAATCCTCGCCGACGTGGGAGAGGACGGCGAAGGGATTCCGCGCGGAGACCTGGAAGCGGCTTGCCCACCGGCTGAGGATCGCTTCGTTGTCCGGGAGAAGCCCCCAGAGAAAGGCTTCGGTGATGCCGTGGCCGTGCTCTGCCGCGGCGAGCGGCATGGAGAGCGAGAGCGGATGCGCCTCGGGCGCTTCGCGCCAGTCCTCGGCGTAGCGAAAGACGAGGCGACCGCGCTTGTCGCGATGGACACGGCCGATCTCGCGCGCGCCCAGAAGGGCGACGAGCTCCGTGCTCATGTGTCGCGCTCCCGCGCCTCGTCGACGATCTGATCGATGTCGACGCCGGGTGCGGCTTGTTTCGAGGGAGCGCGATCCACAATCGAGAGCGCGAGGTCGAGCGCGTCGAGGGCGCGCAGCACCAGGCCGACCTCGGCGCGTGGTTTGCCCTTCTCGACCTCGACGACCCATTGGCGGCTGGCGCCGATCTGATCGGCGAGGGCTTGCTGATCCAGATCCCGGCGGCGGCGGTGGTCTCGAAGGGCGGCCCCGAGGTCTTTGGGAGTCCGGATGAGCATGCGGTTCTCCAAAATGTCGACGTTCGCTGACATGATAGAGATGTCGTCGAACGCTGACAAGTGAGAATATCACCGTTCGCTGACTTATTGGAATGTCGACGGTCGGCGACATTTCGCTCGGGCGCGTGATTCAGGCCCTTCGAGGGGTTTCGGAACCGTCGGTCGCCCAGCGCTGCCGTAGGCGAGCCTTCGTCCGCACGGCGTCGATCGAGCGCTTCTGTTTCCGCTCCAAGATGTCGGAGTAGGCTTTACGCTCTCTCGGTTCGCCGGGAGCAAACGCTGGCATCGTCTGGCCAGCCGCCGCACGCAGGACGACCTCCGTGCCTTTGCGACCGTGGCGGCAGGCCACATCGCAGGCCAGATCGAGATCGGGGCAGGTTCATGCGTTCGGAACGTCCTGCTACCGAGAGCGAATCGCTGCCTCGCGCCGGCGGGGACAATCGTATCCTCACGGGAGCAGTGATGGTCCCGAGTCCCGAGCCCGTCCACCAGGCGTCCCCGCCCCACCGCAAGATTGCTCTCTTCCGGTCCCTCTTCCGGGGTCGCGA
>CAYOHN010000537.1:0-1874 GCA_964403735.1 uncultured Spirochaetales bacterium
AGCGACGAGAATCAGGTCGGCGTTCTGCGCGTCGAGGACGGCGGTCTTGGCGCCCGAGACCCTCCACTCGCTGTTATCCTGCCGACACGTCGTCGTGATCGACCCGGCACCGGCGAGCCCGCTCGGCTCGACCCACGCAACGGTCGCGATCGATTCGCCGGCGGCGATCGATGGCAGCCACTCGGCGCGCTGCGCCGGATCGCCGGCAGCCAGGATCGCCTGCGTCGCCAGTACGGCGCTCGCGAAGTACGGGCCGCCGGCAAGCTGACGCCCCAGCTCCTCGAGCGCGATCCCGAGCTCCTCGAAGCCGAAGCCCTGGCCGCCGTAGGCCTCCGGGATCGCGAGCCCCTGCAGGCCTAGCTCCGTGGCCATCTGCTTCCACACGGCGGGATCGAAGCCCGCCGGCGTCTCGGCGAGCCGCCGCACCTCGGCAGTCGGCCAGCGCTCCTCGACGAAGCGCCGCACGACGGCGCGGAACTCCTCTTGCTCTTCGCTGAACGCGAAATCCATCGCTGTTCCTCGGCGATCCCGCGGCGCGGCTACCGGTCAGATCGACCGTTCGCGGCCGGCCCAGTAGGGATCGCGCAGCTTGCGCTTGTAGAGCTTTCCATTGGGATCGCGAGGGAGCTCGGTCGTGAAGTCGATCGACTTCGGCGTCTTGAACTTCGCGAGCTTGTCGGCGCAGTGCGCGAGCAGCTCCGCCTCCAGCTCCGGCCCCGCCGAGATCCCTTCGGCGGGCTCGACGACGGCCTTGACTTGCTCGCCCCACTCCTCGTGCGGGATGCCGAACACCGCGACGTCGCCGACCTTCGGATGGGTCAGGAAGACGGACTCGATCTCGGCCGGGTAGATGTTGGCGCCGCCCGAGATGATCATGTCGGCCTTGCGGTCGCGCAGGAACAGGTAGCCATCCTCGTCGAGTACGCCGATGTCGCCGACGGTGAAATACGGCCCGATCCGGTTCTTCCGGGTCTTGTCGCTGTCCTTGTAGTACTCGAAGTCCGCCATGCCGAGCTTCATGTAGACGGTGCCGACTTCGCCGGCCGGCAGCTCGTTGCCGTCGTCGTCGAAGATCTTGATCTCGGCGCCCGACCACGCGCGGCCGACGGTGCCGGGCTTATGGAGCCACTCCTCGGCTCCGACCAGTGTGCCACCGCCCTCCGTCGCCGCGTAGTACTCGCTGATCGCCGGGCCCCACCACTCGATCATGCGCCGCTTCACGTCCGGCGGGCACGGCGCCGCCGCGTGCACCATGCAGCGCACCGACGAAACGTCGTAGCGGC
Organism: uncultured Spirochaetales bacterium; assembly: GCA_964403735.1. Classification (GTDB taxonomy): domain Bacteria; phylum Myxococcota_A; class UBA9160; order UBA9160; family PR03; genus CAADGG01. Next base: position 1,284 of record CAYOHN010000537.1, read on the forward strand.
CCCGTACGCTCTCGGGAAGTGCCAGCAGCCGGTGGAACTGCGTCGGCACCATGTGACTGGTGGTGACGCGCCAGCGCTGGATCGCCTCGAGGCAGGTCTCCGGCGTCCACTTCTCCATCACGACGACGGCGTGTCCGTAGTGCAGCGACGTCGAGGCGAACACCAGCACCGCGGTGTGGTAGAGCGGCGAGCCGCACAGGTGGACGTTGCCGTCGTTCGGCTTGATGCCGAACATCGCGAAGAAGCCGGTCAGCAGCGTTGCCGCGGTGTCGGGATCGATCGGCGGTAGCTTGCGCCGCACGCCCTTCGGACGACCGGTGGTGCCGGAGGTGTAGTTCATCACGGCGCCGGCGCTGCGATCCTCCGGTAGCGTGTCGGGTCGGCCGGCTCCGAGATCTTCGTACGGCCGGAAGCCGGGGATCTCCCCGACGGCGAAGCGCCGATCTGCGGGGAAGGCGAGCTCGTCGGCCGCACGCGTCACCGTCTCCGCGAAGCGCGCATCCGCGACCAGCACCTTCGCCTCGCTGTCGCCGACGATGTACGCGATCTCCGGCGCTGCGAGGTGCCAGTTGATGGGCACCAGGTACATGC
>CAYOHN010000538.1:0-1873 GCA_964403735.1 uncultured Spirochaetales bacterium
AACTTTTCCCATCGGGAAAAGTTGACGTTTCAACCCGGCCCCTTGGTTGACGGGCGTTGCGACGAGGTCGGGGGCGCGGACGGCGGTGATCCGGGCGCGCAGCAGTTGGCCGGTCTCGGCGCCGCCGAGCAGCAGCACCTCGCCGTCGATGTCGGGGGCCTGCGAGCGCAGCCGACCGCGCGCGCGGTCGCGCCCGCCGGCATCGATCAGCACGTCGACTTCGCGATCCACGAGCTCCGCGAGCTTCTCGGCCTGGAGCTCGCGCAGCAGCGCGAGCAGTGCGCGATGCCGCTCGCGGGCGATGCGCCTGGGCACCTTGCCCGGGAGCTCGGCCGCCGCCGTGCCCTCCTCGTCCGAGTAGCGGAACACGCCGACGCGGTCGAAGCGGGATTCGCGAACGAAGTCGCAAAGTTCCTCAAAGTCCGCATCGGTCTCGCCCGGGAAGCCCACGATGAACGTCGTGCGCAGCGTCAGATCCGGAATCGCGGCGCGCAGCCGCTCGACCAGCCGGCGCTGGCGGTCCGCCGTCGTCCCCCGGCGCATCGCCCGCAGCATCGCGTCGCTGCCGTGCTGAAGCGGGACGTCGACGTACGGCAGCAGCCGCCGCCCGCTGGCCAGGACCTCGATCAGCTCGTCGGTGACGGCGCTGGGGTAGACGTAGAGCAGCCGCACCCAGTCGACGCCGTCGAGGCCGTCGGCGCGGTCGAGACCCGCGAGCAGATCCGACAGCCGCGGGCGGCCAGCCCCTTCGGCGAGCCCCGGCAGATCCTTTCCCCACGATGTCGAGTCCTGCGCCACCAGGTTGAGCTCACGAGCGCCCCCGACCGCGAGCTGCCGCGCCTCGGCCAGCACCGAGTCGAGCGTCCGGCTCTGGAAGCGGCCGCGAATGCCCGGGATCGCACAGAACGCGCAGATCCGGTCGCAGCCCTCGGCGATCTTGATGTACGCCGTGTGGCTCGGCCCGATCAGCACGCGCGGCGCGTGCTCGTCGTACAGGTGGGTCCGGCCGGTCTCGACGTAGACGCCGCGTCCGCGGCCGCGCAGCGCGCCGTCCAGGATCTCCGCGATGCGCGGGAAATCGCCCGTCCCGACGAACGCGTCGACCTCCGGCAGCTCCTTCGCGAGGTCCGCGCCGTAGCGCTGCGGCAGGCACCCGGTCACGACCAGCGCGCGCAGCCGCCCGCTGCCGCGCAGCGCGGCCACCTCGAGGATTGCCTCGATCGACTCCTCGCGCGCGCTCTCGATGAACGAGCAGGTGTTGACGACGGCGACGTCCGCGTCCTCGATGCGCTCGGCCAGCGCGAAGCCCGCCGTCGCCAGCGATCCGAGCATCACCTCGCTGTCGAGGCGGTTCTTCGGGCAGCCGAGTGTCCGGAAGTGGACGGCGGAACGGGGCGTCTGGGGGGCGGGGTCCACGGTCGCGGCAGGCTAGCACCCGGCCGGGTACCCTCCCGCTCCTCGAACAGGAGTCCCGCATGTCCCCCCGTCCGTTCCGCGTGCTCGGGTTGCAGCAGATCGCCGTCGGCGCCCGCGACAAGCAGGCGCTGCGCCGGCTCTGGGTCGATCTGTTCGGCCTCGAGGTGAAGGGAAAGTTCCGCAGCGAGAAGGAGAACGTCGACGAGGACATCGCCTCGGTCGGCAGCGGCGCATTCGCCGTCGAGGTCGACCTGATGCAGCCGATCGACCCGGACGGCCGGCCGCGCGTCAACGATCCGCCGCTGAACCACGTCGGCCTCTGGGTCGACGACCTGCACGCTGCCGTCGCATGGCTCGAACAGCAGGGCGTCCGCTTCGCGCCGGGCGGCATCCGCAAGGGCGCCGCCGGCTTCGACGTCTGCTTCATCCACCCCAAGGGCAACGACACCGCCCCGAT
>CAYOHN010000539.1:0-1871 GCA_964403735.1 uncultured Spirochaetales bacterium
TTCGTCAACTTTTGCCTCCGGCAAAAGTTGACGAATCCAACCCGGCCCCTTTCTTGACGCTGCTCAGCGCGGAACGATCCGGAGGCGGCCGGCGCGATCCTCGGCGACGAGGCCTTCGAGTTCGAGCGCCAGCAGCGGCGCGGAGAGCTGCGCGGCCGTGAGGCCGAGCTGTGTCGCCAGCTCGTCGCGGGTCACCGGGGCGCGGCGCAGCGCGCTCACCACCGCGCGCGCCTCGGGTGGCAGCGCCACCAGCGTCTCCGCGCCGCGCGTGCGGCGCCGCAGCCAGGCTTCCGCTTCGTCGGTCCGGCCGAGCGCTCGCAGCACGTCGCTCGCATCGAGCACCGGCGCGGCGCCGTTGCGCAGCAACAGATTCGGCCCCTCGCTGGTGGACGCATCGACGGGCCCGGGCACCGCCAGCACGTCCCGCCCCTGCTCCCCCGCGTGCTCGGCCGTGATCAGCGAACCGCTGCGCGCCTTCGCCTCCACGACGATGACCACTCGCGACAGCCCGCTGATCAAACGATTGCGCAGCGGAAAGTGGTATTTCAGCGGTCCGGCGCCGGGCGGCAGCTCGCTCACCACGGCCCCCGTTCCCTCCATCTCCGCGGCGAGGGCCTGGTGCTCGCGCGGATAGACGCGATCCGGCCCGCAGCCGAGCACGCCGATCGTCGCGCCGCCGGCCTCGAGCGCGCCGCGGTGTGCCGCGGCATCGATGCCGAGCGCGAGTCCGGAGACGATGCCGAAGCCGAGCCCGCTCAGTTCGCGCGCCAGTCGGCGCGCCACGCCAACACCGTACGGAGTCGGCCGGCGTGAACCGACGATGGCGACGTGAACGCCCCCGAGCCGCGCCGGATCCCCGCGCACCGCGAGCAGCGGCGGCGGATCGGCGAGCGCCGCGAGCGACGGCGGATACGCGCGCGCAGCGAAGGGCACGAGCCGCGCCTGCGCCCGGCGCAGCGCCCGCAGCGCGACCTCGAGCCGCGCGGGAGCGAGCACCGCTTCGGGGGGTTGACCCGCGAGCCGGTGCAGCGCGCCGGCGGGATCGCCACCCGCCTCGTCGAGTGCGGCGCGCGTCTCCACGGGACGCAGGGCGCCGTGTGCCTGCAGCGCGAGCCACGCGTGCACGAGCGCACGGCGCTCCGCGCCCGCCGGGCCCTGCTCCCGCAGATCCAGCCGCGGGTCCAAGCTCGGGCCCGGGCTCGGGTCGAGCCCCGCGTCCAGCCCCGCGTCCAAAACTCCGTCGCCATCCGGCACGGTCGTCTCCCGGGACCGGGAGCGACCGGCAGGATGGCAGAGACGAAGGGCGTGGCAACGGCGACCGCGCGTTCGCCCTCAGCGCGCCGCGGCCCCTCGGAACCTCTGGCCGCGCGAGATTTCCTCGCTGGCGTGCATCACCACCGCGACGGCGGTGTCCGGCTCGGCCGACACCACGACGAGATTCGCCAGCACCTCGTCCGGCAGCAGATGCGGCCGCCCCGTATCCGCGTCGCGCGCTTCGCCGCCGGGGCGGAACACCTCGAGCGGGCTACCGATCGAGAGACCGTCCTCGCGGCCGCGGTTGAGGAACACGATGTCCTGCCCCGCTTGGATCGTTCTGGAGTTCGGCAGATAGGCGATCTGGCCTTCGACGGCCGGCGTGGCCGGCTGGACGGCCACTTCCGCGACGGGCTCCGTGCGCGGCAGGATGCGATCTCCCGCCTGCATCTCCTGCGCCGACGAACGGATCACCGCTTCGGCACTCTCGGACTGCACCTTGGTCACTTCCACCCAGCCGAGCCGTTGGACATGGACGCCCAGCACGCGACGCGTGGACGGATCGCGTACCTCGGCCGCAGGGCGCACCACGGTGAAGCGATCGCCCTTCTCCACCT
>CAYOHN010000540.1:0-1870 GCA_964403735.1 uncultured Spirochaetales bacterium
ACGGGCGGCGCAAGATCCGAGCCGCGACCGTCAGGGAGCGGTCCCTTCAGGATCCGAGTAGTACGGAACGGAAGGGCGAATTGGTATGCGGCGAGTGCCATGCTTGCGCGAAGCAGAAGCACATAGCCCCATGAATGTAACAAGTTTCGTCGCCAGGTACGCGAAGACGTTTTCCAGCGATCGGGGGTGATTCGACGTGAAGGCCAGCGAACGAGTAGATCGAGCGAGATTCTTCCAGGATGCCGACAACGTCGCCCTGCTGGTTCCCGCGGAGGAGTTGTTCGGGTTGATGACACGGTCCGTCGACCTGCCTGGCTCCTGGGCCGCGCTGGTGACGACCGAGACCGGCGGAAAGTCCGTCGTTTCCGCCGGCGGGCTCGTCGAGGCCGGACAGGATATCGAGGACGTGTTCTTCTTCCGCGTCACGCCCGTCGAAGTCGACTTCGGGCCGTTTGAGTTCGCGGCCGGCGACGGCTTCCGCTGCCGCGCTCCCGTCACGCTCCATGTCCGCATCGTTCCCGACCGAAGCGAAGTAGCCTCGTTTCGCAGCAGCGTATTGGGCTCGCGTGCTTTTCTGCGCGCGACCGATCTCGGTACGTACCTCGCACCGGCCGTCCGCAAGGCGGTGCTCGCCGAGGCCGAGAAGCACGACGCGATCGCGCTCGTCGAAGGTAACCACGAGGAGGCGGTGACCGCGGCACTGTCGGACGCCCTTCGCGAGGTGTTCTTCTCCTGCGGGCTCTCGCTGGATCGATCGCCGCGGGTGCGCTTCGAGTCCGAGGCGGCGCGGCGGATCCAGGCGACGCGTGAGGATTCCGTACGCCGGCAGGCGGAACACGAGGCGGCCCGCGAGATGCGCGTCGCCCTCGAGTCGGCCCAGCGCGCGCATGTCGACCACCTGAGCCAATTGCTCACGCGACTCGGCGAGCTCGCCCGACAGTCGCCCGACGTCGAGCTGCCCGAGCTTCTCAAGAGCTTTTCCGAGCAGCAGCGCGGCGAGTTGTACGGCGCGCTGTTCGCGGCCAAAGATGCCCCGGCGATCACCCAGTGGATTGTCGTCGCGGCCGGAGACGCGCTGCTGTTTTACGAGCCGTCGGATCTCGAGGTCGCCAAGCGGCGTCTGACGCTTTCCGGACCGGCCGGGGCGGTCCGCTCCATCCAAGCGGACACAGCCGGAGCGGGAGCGCCCGTGCTGCTCCTGGGGGCCGCGACCGGCGTGTATCACCTGCCGATCGATGGGACCGAGCCCGACGCGACCTTTCTGGCAAGCGGAGCCCCGACGGTCCGTGGCGGATTCAACGCGGCCGTCGTGTGCGACGGGCACCTGTATGCCACCCACTCGGAGCTCGGACTTCGTGTGTGGCCGCTCGAGGCGCAGGAAGGGGACCGTGCGCTGCTTGAATCGCTGACGCGCGAGGCTCGAGCCGTTCGCCACGTCTGTACCCACGACGGTGCGTTGTATTGTTCGATCGACGACAAGGTGGTCTGCTGGCGTGGCCCCGACGCGACGGAGCCACAGCGTTGTTACACCGGCAGCACCGGCACGATCACGTCGCTCGTGGTGACAACGGATGGCATCTTCGCCGGAAACAGTCGCGGCGATATCCTTCGCTGGTCGCACGGGCTCGAGGACCAGCCGGAGCTGCTGCATCGCGGGCTGAATCGGGCGGCCGAGTCCGTCTGGCTGCTCTTTGGCGGTGGCATCAAACGTCTGGTCTTCACCGATACCTCGCTGCGTGTCCACGCGCGGGTACTGGGCGACAGTTTCGTCTGCGCCTACGAGGCGGGCGGGCAGACGCTGCGTCGGGTGGAGGTGGCGCCGGATCTGATCGCGGCCGGACTCGGGGCCGCCTGCGTCTTCCACCTCGTG
>CAYOHN010000541.1:0-1860 GCA_964403735.1 uncultured Spirochaetales bacterium
GTTGACTCTTGGGAAGGGGACAACCATGCGGATCCTGATTCTTGCGCGTTCGCTCTTTCTGCCGCTCGTGGCGGCTTCTCTCTTTCTGGCTCCGGCCGCTTCGGCGGTCACCATCGACTGGGTGACTGTGGGCGCCCCGGGCAACGCCTGCGACACGCAGTCGCAGGGCTGCTTCGGCGCGGTGGCCGAGACCTACCGGATCTCGGCGACCGAGGTGACCAACGCCCAGTACGCGGAGTTCCTGAACGCGAAGGCGGCCTCGGACTCGTTCGGGCTCTACAACACCAACATGGACACCAACTCGCGCGGCGGGATCACGCGCAGCGGCAGCGCTGGGAGCTACACGTACAGCGCGAAGGCCGGCCGCGAGAACAAGCCGGTGAACTACGTGTCGTTCTACGACAGCCTGCGCTTCAGCAACTGGCTGGGCAACGGCCAGGGCGGGGGCGACACGGAGACCGGGGCGTACACGCTGCTGGGCGGAACGGCGACGCCGAGCAACGGCCTGACGGTGACGCGCAACGCTGGCGCCAACATCTTTCTCACGAGCGAGGACGAGTGGTACAAGGCGGCGTACTACGACGCGCTGTCGGCCAGCTTCTTCGACTATCCGGCCGGGACGGACACGCCGACGGTGTGCGCGGCTCCGGGCGGGGCGGCGAACACGGCCAACTGCGGCTTCGTGGTCGGCGACCTGACCGACGTGGGGAGCTACACGGGGGCGGCGAGCCCGAACGGCACCTTTGTCGACCAGGGCGGCAACGTCTGGGAGTGGAACGAGGCCATCATAGGCTCGCTCCGCGGCCTGCGCGGCGGGGCGTTCAGCTTCAACCCGGTCGTCCTCGCCGCGTCGAGCCGCAGCGGCAGCTTCCCGACGAGCGAGCTCGGCCTTGTCGGTTTTCGCGTCGCGAGTATCCCCGAGCCCGGTACGGGCCTGCTCGTGATGACGGGGCTGCTGGGCCTGTCGGGCTGGCGCAGGCGTCGCGTCTAACCCTTTTCCCTTTGTCTCTTTTACCCTTGGCGAGCCCGCGGCGCAGCCGCGGGCTCGCCGCGCCGGGAGACCCCCCCCATGGCGCGACCCAATGAGCCGCCGGTGTTGCTGGCCAAGTGGTACGACCTCACGAAGTGGTTGCTGGCGCGCATCGAGAGCTTCCCGAAGAGCCAGCGGCAATGCGATCGGACAGCGCCTGGCCGACCGCACGCTGGGCGTGATGGAGACGCTGGTCGAGGCCAGCTACAGCCCGGCCGGGCGCCCCAAGGCGGAGCTGCTGGCCCGCGCGAACCGCGAGCTCGAGGTGCTGCGCTGGCTGCTGCGGCTGGCCCGGGAGCGTGAGCTGCTGACCGCCCGCCAGGTTCGCTTCTACTCTCCTTTCTCCTTTCTCCTTTCTCCTTGCTCCTGCCAGCCTCCCGAGTCTCGTCGGCCGTGCCAAACGGCCAGGACGAGAATGTCGTCGTTCGCGAGAATCTCTTAGTAGACGACGTGCGGGAAGCGGCGAAGCCGTGCGCGGCGGGGTGCCGTCGTCCATGACCCGCCCGATCTCCAGGTTACGCTCTATCTGCGCGCGTGCACCCGAAATGGCGGGCGGCTCTCGAAGAGAGAATGATCCAGCCACGAGTCGGGAGCGTTCGCGTGCGGCAGGTTCTGTCGAGCCAATGGTCCCCGGAGGGGTGTATAGAGGTCCGGCCTCTGATTGTGAGTTCGCAAAGTATCGATTGTTGATACTTTACGCGCATGATTCCGGAATCTCGACCCATCACCACCGCCAGAGCCTTCATGACCGGCCTCGCGTCAGGCGGCCGCTACGACTTCTCGAGCCGGGAGGCGCAGAGCGCTCTCGGCGTCTCGCCCGCGGCGGCCAA
>CAYOHN010000542.1:0-1859 GCA_964403735.1 uncultured Spirochaetales bacterium
GTAGACGACGGCGAGTGCCGGCGACAGCGAGGCCACCGCCATGATGGCCGCCGCCGTTGCCGCGGTGCGATCGAGGCGCGGAGACGGGACGATCGGCACCGGGGCGCCCGCGCCCGCGAGTGCGTTGCGCGTGAAGGCTGGCGTGATGCGACCGCCGACCACGATCAGCAGCAGCGCGATGACGGCGATCGCGCTGCGCAACGCGGCGCGCGGCTCGACGACGGCAACGCCGAGCACGTGCAGGTGGAACAGGCCGTTGACGACCGCCAACGCGATCAGCGCGGCCAAGAAGCCGGCGTTGCGGCGTTGCGTGCGCGCGAGCAGCGGCGCGGCGAGGAAGCCGGCGATTGCGAGGAAGAACGGCAGGTCCGCGGCGGCGAGTACCCACGGCGGCAGCGCGGCGGAGCTCAGGAATGCGACGCGCCCCAGCACCCAGAGTGCGGCAACCGTCGCGAGCCTCGCGCCGGTCACCGGCGGGGTTCCGGTCCAGACCGGGACCGCGGTCAACAGAAAGCCGGCGATGGCGGCGCCGGCAAAGCCGAACAGCATCTCGTGACCGTGCCACACGATGGCGTCGAGACCGACGGGGAAAGGCACGAGGCCGCGCAGCATCGCGAGCCAGAGCGGCACGTACACGGTGGCGTGAAGCGCGGCCAACAAGAAGAACGGCCGGAAGGCGCGGCCCCAGAGCGCGTGGCTGCTCGAGAGCTGCGGCGAAACGATCGGCTGGATGGCGGTCACTGGATCCCCGGGCGACGGACGGCGCAAATCGACGACTAGACCGAAACGTACCCCTCGCGGCGCGCGGTGCCCAAGGGTCGCCGGGATCAGCGCGAAGACGAGAACAGCGCGCGCAGTTGCACGCGGCGCCGCGCGCCGCCGTCGCGCGCCGCCTGGATGCCCGCGAGCTGCCCCTCCGTCGGCCCGAGCTCCCAGCAGGCGTCGGCGGGCAGCGCCGAGAGCGGCTCGCCGGTCTCGTTCAGCGGGCAGATGTCGCGCCGCTCGCGACGCGCCTCGGGGTCGTCGAAGTCGACCCAGCGCAGCGGGAGCCCCTGGGTGCGGCACACGTATGGGCGCACCGGATAGATCCGGCACGCCCCGTGTGCATCGAGGAAGGCGCAGGCGCCGACGGGATGAGGCGGCTCGCGCAACACGTTCGCGGCTCGCGTCCGGATGACCTCCGCCTCGACTTCGAAGACGGTCAGCTCGTCGACGCAGCACGAGGCGCAGCCCCGCCGACATTGCAGCCGCGCCGCATGCCGCGTGTGGAGCGCACCGGCCTGCCGATCGACCTCGGCATGGAGCCGCAGCACGGCAGCGATCGCCTCGCTGTCCACGTCGAGCGGTTCAGCCGCCGCTCGGAAAGCGCACGCCGGTGCCGCCGAGGCCGCAGTAGCCACCGGGGTTCTTGTCGAGATACTGCTGGTGGTACGACTCGGCGAAGTAGAACGGCGGTGAGTCGAGGATCTCGGTGGTGATGTCGCCGGCTCCCGCCTGCGCGAGTGCCTTCTGATACGCCTCGCGCGAGGCGAGGGCCGCCGCCTGCTGATCGGGCGTGTCGGCGTAGATTCCCGAGCGGTACTGGGTGCCGACGTCGTTCCCCTGACGCATGCCCTGGGTCGGATCGTGACTTTCCCAGAAGATCCGGAGCAGCGCGTCGAACGAGATCGCTGCGGGATCGAAGACCACGAGCACGGCTTCGGTGTGTCCGGTGCGCCCGCTACACACCTCCTCGTAGGTCGGATTCGGTGTGTGGCCCGCGATGTAGCCAACGGCGGTGGTGTAGACGCCGGGCGCCTGCCAGAACTTCCGCTCGGCGCCCCAGAAGCAGCCCAGCGCGAACACCGCCCGCGAGAGGC
>CAYOHN010000543.1:0-1845 GCA_964403735.1 uncultured Spirochaetales bacterium
CCGTCCAGAGCCAGACGGCCGAGCAGATCGCCCGCGAGCTGGCCGCACTCCCGGGCGGAACCAAGCTCCAGTTGCTCGCACCGGTGCTGGTCAATCGCAAGGGCGAGCACCGCGAGCTGCTCGCGGAGCTGCGGCGCGCCGGCTACGTGCGCGTGCGCGTCGATGGCGAGATCGTCCTGACCGAGGATCTCGATGCACTCGACAAGCGCCGCAAGCACCACGTCGAGGTAGTCGTCGATCGCATCGTCATCGGGCCCGGCTCGAAGCGGCGGCTCGTCGACTCGGTCGAGCAGGCGCTGCGCGCCGGCGGGGGGCAACTGATCGCGCACGCGGCCGGTGTGGACCGCGTGTTCTCCGAGAAGATGGCCTGCGCGCCGTGCGGGATCTCGTATCCCGAGCTGACGCCGCAGGGCTTCTCGTTCAATAGCCCACAGGGCATGTGCGTCGACTGCAACGGCCTCGGATCGCGGATGGACTTCGATCCCGAACTCGTCGTGCCCGACGACACGATCAGCATCGACGCCGGTGCGATCAAGCCGTGGGGCAAGGAGATCTCGAAGAAATCGAGCTGGTCCGGGCTGCGCACGCAGATCCTGAAGCAGCTCGGCATCCCGTTCGACGTCCCGTGGCGGAAGCTGACGCGCAGGCAACGCGATCTCGTCCTGCACGGAGCCGGCGCGCGCCACTTCAACGTCCGATGGGCGGGCAAAGCGGGAGGGCGCGCCACCTTCGTGATGGAATGGGAAGGCGTGTTGCCGCGGCTGCTGCGACGCTTCCGCGAGACGAGCTCCGAGAGTGCGAAACGCTGGCACGCGCAGTTCCCCGCCGATACCGCGTGCTCGACGTGCGGCGGGACCCGGCTGCGGCCCGAGAGCGCCGCCGTCCGTGTCGGGGGGCGCACGATCGTCGAGCTGTCGGCGCTGACGATCGACCAGGTGCGCGCGTTTTTCGCCGAGCTCCGGCTCACCGGAGCTGCCGCCGAGATTGGCGCCGAGCTGCTGAAGGAGATTCGCGGGCGGCTCGAGTTCCTCGCCTCGGTGGGACTCGGCTATCTCTCGCTCGACCGCGCCGGACCGACGCTCTCCGGCGGCGAATCGCAGCGGATCCGGCTCGCCAGTCAAGTGGGTTCGGAACTGACGGGCGTCGTCTACATCCTCGACGAGCCCTCGATCGGTCTGCACCAACGCGACAACCGACGGCTGCTCTCGACGCTCGAGCACCTGCGCGACATCGGCAACACGGTGGTCGTCGTCGAACACGACGAAGAGACGGTCCGCGCGGCGGACTGGGTGATCGACTTCGGACCGGGAGCCGGCGTGCGTGGGGGAGAAATCGTCCATGCCGGCACACCGGCGAGCCTGGAACGCTGCCGGAGGTCGCTGACGGGCGACTATCTGGCGGGACGGCGACGCATCGAGGTGCCGGCCGAACGGCGGCGGCCGGTCGGTGCGCTGAAGATCCTCGGCGCCACTGAGAACAACCTGCGGCACATCGACGTCGAGCTCCCGCTCGGCGTGCTGGTGGCGGTGACGGGAGTGTCGGGCGCCGGCAAGTCGACGCTCGTGAACGACGTGTTGCATCCGGCACTCGCGCGCCTCTACCACGGCGCGTCCGACCGCGTCGGCACTCACCGCGCGCTGGCCGGCGTCGAGCAGCTCGACAAGGTGATCGCCGTCGACCAGCGGCCGATCGGGCGGACGCCGCGTAGCAACCCGGCGACGTACGTGAAACTGTTCGACGAGATCCGCGACTTCTTCGCCGGCCTACCCGAGGCGCGAATGCGTGGATTCAAGCCCGGCCGATTCAGCTTCAACGTGAAGGGCGGACGCTGCGAGGCTTGTCAGG
>CAYOHN010000544.1:0-1842 GCA_964403735.1 uncultured Spirochaetales bacterium
GGCGCCAGCTGGAGCAGCTCCATCACGCCGGCGGAGCTGTCGGGAATCCGCTCCTCGGCGGGGTCGTCACGCTCGACGACGCGATTCACCACGCGCAGCGTATCGGCCATCGAGGCGCTGTGCGAGACGCCGTCGATCCCGTCGACGCGGGCCTGCAACGCCTCCAGGCTGCGCAGAACACGCGGATCGCGGAACGCAGCCGGGCTGCCTCCGTCGACCGTCACATAGAGAGGGATCACGCCGGACAGCAGCCGATTCACCGCGTGGAAGTCGAGGCGGACCGGATCATCGGCGTCGAAGAACGACACGTAGTCCGTGTCGACGACGATGCGCGGGATCGCCCAGCCCGCCACCCCGACCGCGACGACGGCGGCGAGGATCACCGCGCCGTCGCGGCGGATGGCGAAGTCGTGCAGCGCGCCGAGCACCCGATCGATGGCGACGCTCAGGCGCTCGCTGATCCGCGCCACGGTCGCCGGCAGCGCCGAGACCTCGCGCCGGGGCGGCAGCAGCGCGAGCACTGCGGGCAAGCCCGTCAGCGTCAGCAGCGTGATGCAGCCGGTCCCCAACACCGAGAACGCGCCCATCGTCTGAACTGCCGGGACGTCGGTCAGACAGATCGCGGCGAAACCGACCTGCGTCGTGGTCCCGGAGATCAGCACCGGCAGCCGCATCTCGCCGAGCGTGCGCTGCGCGACCTCGCGAGACGTCCCGTGGCTCCGTTCCTCGTCGTAGTGCGCCAGCAGGTGCACGCCGTACACGCTGGCGATCGCGAGCAACTGCGGGCCGAGCATCGACGAGAGAATCGTGATCGGCACGTCGAGCGCCGCCATCGCCGCATGCGTCCACAGCACTGCGACGAGCGCCGCCGCGATCGGCAAGCCGACGCCGCGCCGCGAGCCCGTCGCCAGCAGCAACACACCGGCCAGCGTGAGCACGGCGAGGGGGATCAGGACGCGCAGGTCGCGCACCATGCCGCGATACACGGAGGCCTTCAGATGCGGTCGACCCGACACGTGGAAGCGGAGGTCGGCGTGTTCCCGCTCCGCCAACAGCGCCGCGATGCGCTCGTCGAGCCCCGCGGCGAGGAACTCGGCGTCCGTCATCTCGTGGAAGCGCACCGAGATGCCGGCGGAGCGACCGTCCTCGGAGATCACCGTGCGCCGCATCAGCGGATCGCCGAGCGCGCGCGCGCGCAGCGCCGCGAGCTCTTCGTCGGACTCGGGCACTCGGTCGAAGAGCTTGCCCACCTCGATCCAGTCCTCTTCCGCGACGAAGCGAAACGACACGACGTCAGCGAGGCTCTGGACGCGCCGCACGCCCGGCAACCGCGCGATGTCATCGTGCAGCGCGGCGAGCGTCGTCAGGTGTTCGCGCGTGAACACACCTGCTGCGGTCTCCATGACGATCGCGAACAGCTCGTCGTCGCCGAACTCGAGCACCGCGCGCTCGTACAGCTCACGCGAGGGGTCGTCTGCCGGCAGCAGGGGCTCGGTGGACGGATCGAGGCGCAGGCGCAGGCCCGGAGGCTCGACACGCAGCAGCGCCGCGCCGGCGGCGCCGGTCACCGCGAACAGAACGGCGAGCACGACGGCGGGGTGCCCGGCGATCCAGCCGGGACGACGCGCGAGCACTGCGCCGAGCGCGAGCAGCGCCACCCCCGCGACCAGCGCCAGCCGCGTCGCCCCCTCCGCGATCTCGAAGTCCAGCCGTCAGCGCCGCGTCCGGTGGGCCCTCGCCGGCGGGGTGGCGGCCGTCCTCGCCGTGGCGGCGTGGCCGGTGGTCGAGCGGGTCGTCGCGCCGGCCCGAACCACCTCGGCGGTCATCGTCCGCGACGAGACC
>CAYOHN010000545.1:0-1841 GCA_964403735.1 uncultured Spirochaetales bacterium
CCCCCGCCGCCGACAAGGTCGAGGAGCGTCGACGCGCGGGTAAGGTCACGCGCCTGCTCCGCCTCCTGCGCGCCCACAAGCTGATCCGGAAGATCCCGAAGAGCCACCGATACAAGCTGACGCCGAAGGGGCGCCAGCTCGCGACTGCCATGCTCGCCGCGAGCCGGATGACCGTCGAACAGCTGAACCTAGCCGCATGAGAATCTTGGAGAACGGACAACACCTGCGGCGTTAGTAGTACAGCGCGGCAGAGCCGCAACCAACCGGGGCTCCGCCCCGGACCCCGCCAGAGCGGCGGGGCCCTCTCGGCTTTCCGTGGCGTCCCCCAGCGCGGCTATGGCTGCTCCGTAAAAGAAGCCCCTTGATGAAGGAAAGCGCCCCCGCGAAGAAGGTGTACCACCACCAACCTCCGCGAGGACGCCATGAAACTCTTCCGTTGTCTGCACGCCAGCATCCTCGGCGTGCTCAGTGGCTTCGATCGTCTCGTCTTCCGCGGAACGCTGCGCCAGTTGGCGTACGTCGCCGGCATGAAGTCCCATCTCTACCAGGAGCGCGTCCTGCTGAAGGACTTCGGCAAGTACGCAGAGAGCTGCACCGCGCAACTCAAGGCGGCGTCGCTCGAGGAGGCCGAGCGACTCGCACGACCGGTAATCTACCTGCCGTCGAGTGCCACGTCGAAAGAGGAAGTCGCGAAGAGAACGGCCGCGGAGTGCGGCATCGACGCCGGGCTCGTATGCGTGCTCAAGAGCGTCGAGCCGTGCATGAGCTACGAGATCTACCGCAACCGCGAGAAGAAGCTCCTTGAGCTCCAGCCGCGCAAGCGGAAGTGCCTCTTCCTCTACCACTACTTCATCGACCCGCGCTTCGGCTTCATGCACGCGCGCATCCAGACGTGGTTTCCGTTCGCGATCCAGGTTTGCCTCAACGGCCGCGAGTGGCTGTCCCGCGACCTCGACCACGCGGGCATCGACTACGTCCGCCGCGACAACACCTTCGCCGAGGTCGCCGACGTCGAGCGCGCGCAGGCACTCCTCGACGACCAGCTCCGCCTCGCCTGGCCCGACGCACTCGACGCCATTGCTCGTCGGCTCAACCCCGCTCACGACGAAATCGCCCGAGATCACTCCTACTACTGGTCCTGCCACCAGAGCGAGTGGGCGACCGACGTCATGTTCGAGAACTCGGACGCCCTCGCCGCCGTCTACCAGCCCTTCGTCCTCCACGGCATCAACAGCTTCTCGAGTGCCGACGTCATGCGATTCCTCGGCGGAAAGGTGCACGGCAACTTCAAGGGCGAGATCGTCAGCGACTTCAAGGACCGGCCCGAAGGCGTCCGCCTCAAACACACCGTCGCTGGCAACTCGGTCAAGCTCTACGACAAGCAGGGCACCGTGCTCCGCGTCGAGACCACCATCAACCAGCCGAACGGCTTCAAGGTCTACCGCACCAAGGAGGGCGAGCCCGACGGTCCCATGGACTGGCACCCGATGCGGAAGGGCATCGCCGATCTTCACCGTCGCGCCGAGGTGAGCCAGGCCACCAACGATCGCTACCTCGAGGCCCTCGCGTCGGTCGAGGACTCGACGCCTTTCGCCGACCTCCTATCGCCCTACACCCGGCGCGTCACCTGGAAGAAGAAGCGCTTTCGCGGCCTCCGCCCCTGGGACGAGCAGGACCTCGCGCTCCTCCACGTCGTCGCCCGCGGAGAGTTCACCATCAACGGCTTCCGCAACCGCGACCTCCGTCTTCACCTCTTCCACGCCCCCGCGGCCGACAAGGTCGAGCAACGTCGACGCGCGGGTAAGGTCACGCGCCTGCTCCGCCTCCTGCGCGCCCACAAG
>CAYOHN010000546.1:0-1830 GCA_964403735.1 uncultured Spirochaetales bacterium
GCGCGGACCCAATGAAGGAAGGGCCGGGCGGGATCGAGCGCGAGCTCCGGGAGCCTGCGATAGATGATCAGTAGCGTGATCTGAGTCAACTCGTTCGCGTCGGGATCGCCGAGGCGGACGAACAACGGATTGAGCTCGGCGGTCAGGCGCCGGCCCAGCTCGGTCGACGCTCGCTCATCACCGGCGAGCACGGTACGAACGAGGTCGTCGAACTCCATGCGGACCAGCATACAAGATCCCAGACGTTGTTAACTGTCGCGCGGACCAAGCACGCAAAAAAATTGCGGACCGAAGGTCGCGGTCGCTGGTAGGGTGCCGCCGACCGTGCGTGATTGGGAGCCCATCGACGACGAGGAGTTCGACGCCGAGCTTCGCAAGGAGCTCGAAGAGAGCGAGGGGCTCAGCGACGAGGAGCAGCAGGCGCGGCTCGATGCGATCCTCGATCAGTTCCCGCCGAGCAAGCGGCTGCCGCCGGATCTCAGCGAGCTCTACCGCGCGATCGGTGCCTGCGCGGCGTTGCGCAAGATCCTCGGCGACAAGCAGCCGCCCTACGATCTCGAGCGCTTCGACGCCTACGACGCGATGATCGGCGGCATGGGCCTGGTCATCGAAGCCTTCGATCCGCTGATCGAGCGCAAGGTCGCGCTCAAGTTCTGGTGTCAGTCGGGCATGCTGGCGCAGGTCGCCTTGCTCAACGAGGCGCGGATGCTCGGGCAGCTCAACCACCCCAACGTCGTGCAGATCTACGACGTCGACTGGTGGAAGAATCGGGTGTTCTATGTGATGGAGTGGATCGACGGCCCCGACGGCGCCGAGTGGCTCAAACAGCCGCGGACCTGGGCGGAGATCCGCGACGTGTTCGTGGACGCGGGCAAGGGGCTCGCGGCCGCGCACGACAAGCACATCATGCACCGCGACTTCAAGCCCACGAACATGCTGATCGGCAAGGACGGGCGGACGGTCGTCGTCGACTTCGGCGTCGCGGACGTGCTGCGGGAGATCGACGGCGCGGACGATCCCTGGGGCACGCCCTCGGGCACGCCGACCTTCATGGCGCCGGAGCGGCTGCGACGGCGGCGGGGCGACGCGCGCTCGGATCAGTTCTCGTTTTGCGTGGCGATGTGGTGGTCGCTGTTCAAGCTGCGGCCCTACGCCGGGGAGACGGCGCAGGAGATCCTCGCGGCGGTCGACGGCGGGGAGCTGCGCGAGGTCATGGGCACCGGCGTGCCCGGCTGGCTGACGGCCGTGCTGCGCAAGGGGCTCGCGGCGGAGCCAAAGCGGCGCTACGCGAGCATGCACGAGCTCGTCGCGGCGCTGCTGGCCGGGCCGAGCGGGGCGGAGCCGGAGGAGGAGGGTGGAGCGACGGACGTGGTCGTCGAGGCGCGCGCGGTCGAGGATGACGAGCGGTATGCACGCATGACCGAGTTCGTCGAGGCGCTGCTCCGCGCGGAGCGTGACGCGGACGCGCGAGCGGACAGGGCCGGCGACGGTGACGCGCTCGACCGACGGATGCTCGACGCGCCGCGCGAGCGCGCGCCGGAGGAGGACGCGGGCGCGGGCGCAGGTGGGGACGACGTGCACGAACTCGGCGGCCCGGAGCTCCACGCTCCGCGCGAGGGTGCCTCGCGGCGGCTTAAGTGGTTTGGGCTTGCTTCGGCGACGCTCGCGGTGGGCGTCGTGCTCGGCGGGCTCGGCGGGTGGACGCTGCGCGCAGAGCTGCCGGTGCGCAAGGCTGTCGAGCTGCCGGCGGAGCCGGAGAGTCCGTGTGCGCAGGTCGAGGGGGACGCGTCGGCGGACTTGGACCCGGTCGTGCTCGAGGTTTGCAGCCTG
>CAYOHN010000547.1:0-1830 GCA_964403735.1 uncultured Spirochaetales bacterium
GTATCTCCGCACTCTCGAAAGAGAAATCGCCGTTCGGCTCCTCGACGTAGGGTCTAGAAGCTGGCTCGAATCCGACTTCGGGCCGCCGCGCGCCCGTCTTCGTTCTTCCGCTTTCGCACGATCTGGATCCTCCCCAGCGCCGAGCCGCCGCGCGGCGACTCCTCGGCAGCCTGCGCCTCTTCGGCTTCGCCATCGTCATCAAGCCCGCGGAACTTGCTGAGCGTCGCGGGCGAGAATGCCGAGCGGGCTCGGGGTGAAGCCGGCGCGGACGTTCGGGTCTCGACTTCGACGATCGGTTCCGTCCTCTCGGCCTTGCCCCGCTGCATCGCCGTGGCTTCGTCTGCGCCGGCGAATTCGTGCTCGCCCGCGTCGATCACACCGTCGGCGATCTCGAGCGGTGCGAGCTCCTCCAGGAGCACGAGCTCTCCGTCACCGCCGGTTTCCAGATCGTCCGCGCCGACATGACCGAGGCTCAGCTCGTCGAGCTCGATCTCGACCGGCTCGGCCGGCTGGCCCTCGGCGGCGGCCCACAATAGGTCTTCCATCTCCGGCATCTGCTCCGGATCGACGGAAACTCTTTCCCCTTCGGGGGATGGCGGGGACGCCACATCCGATGCCGCGAATTTCTCGTCGCTCCCGACCAGGCGCTGCCAGTGCTCGAGGGCGGCCGTCTTCGCTCCGAGCGAGCCCCCGGCGCCGATCATGTCCTGGTCGAAGACGAAGCCGAGCGACTCCGCGTAGTCGACGGCGATCTCGAGCGCGGCCTCCCGGCCCGTTTCGGGCGGGAGCGCCTCGCGATGCCGCATCAGGACGACCTCGCCGCCTTCGAGCGAGCGGACGGCCACGGCGATCCCGAGATCCGCGTACTGCTCGGCATAGACCACCAGAGCAGCGCGCGCCGGGCCGGTCGGCAGACCGTCGAGACGCACGACCGGTGCATTCAGCGATGCACAGAGGCTGAGCAGGCAGGCTTCCGAGAGCGGAAGAGACCGTGAAGAGGCGGAAAACATGGGGACTGCATCGGCGCGGCCTCCCGTGTTCTTGAGGCTCATCCGCCCGCATCACACGCCCGCAAACCTGCGCAGGGACTCGCGGATCCGATCTCACCCGGAAGTCCGCCGGGGAGCCTGCGGGTCTTTCGCGGCACCATGCAGCGGATACAATCCGCCGGGCGGCCCGCAGTCCCCCCTTCAGGAGAGTGTCGATGTCAAGCAGCGAGGCCGATTCATCGGCCGCGGCCGGCTCGCCCGCCGGCGAGCCCAAGAGCGTGCAGCCACTGGATCGCATCGCGATCCGCTTCACCGGCGACTCCGGCGACGGCATGCAGCTCACGGGCATGAAGTTCACGGACGAGACCGCACTCGCCGGCAACGATCTCTCGACCTTTCCCGATTTCCCGGCCGAGATCCGCGCACCAGCCGGCACGATGGCGGGTGTGTCGGGTTTTCAAGTGCACTTCGCCTCGGAAGACATCCACACCCCGGCAGACAAGCCCGACGTGCTCGTCGCTTTCAACCCCGCCGCCCTGCGCGCGAACGTCGAGGACGTCCGCCCAAGCGGCATGGTCATCATCAACTCGGATGCGTTCACCGCCAAGGCCATCGCGCGTGCGGGCTACCGGGAAGAGGATCCGATCGCGCCGCTGCGAGATCGCTTCCGCATGGTCGAGATCCCGTTGACCAGCCTGAATCGCGAGGCTTTGCAGGGTCTCGAGCTCGGCCAGCGGGAGATCGACCGCTGCAAGAACTTCTTCGCACTCGGCCTCATGTGCTGGCTCTATGGCCGCCCGATGGACGCCACCGAGCGATTTCTCGCCAACCCGAAAGCCTT
>CAYOHN010000548.1:0-1823 GCA_964403735.1 uncultured Spirochaetales bacterium
AGCCACGCCGCCTTCCGACACCACCTTCAACACGCCGATGTCTCCGCTGGCGCGCGCGTGCGTCCCTCCGCACAGCTCCTTCGAGAACGAGCCGAAGCTCACGACGCGCACGTCGTCGCCGTACTTCTCGCCGAACATGGCGATGGCGCCGGAATCGATCGCATCGCGGTACGGCATCGTCTCGACCCGCGCCGGCGCGTTCTCGCCGATCCAGCCGTTCACCAGGTCCTCGATCGTCTCGATTTGCTGGCGACTCAGCGGCGCGTCGTAGCTGAAGTCGAAGCGAAGCCGGCCGGGCGTCACCAGCGAGCCGCGCTGCGTGGCGTTCGGACCGAGCACCTCGCGCAGCGCACTGTGCAGCAGATGCGTCCCGGAGTGATGCCGGACGGCGCCGAACCGATGCATCGAGTCGACGACGAGCCGCGCCGGCTGGTCCACGTGCACGTCGCCGCGCACGACCTTGCCGCGATGCACGAAGAGGCCCCCCACGGGCTTGCGCGTATCCTCGATGTCGACGCGACCCGTCGGCGTCTCGAGGATTCCGCGGTCGCCCACCTGCCCGCCGCTCTCGGCGTAGAACGGCGTCTGCTCGACGACGACCTCGACGACGTCGCCCTCGCGGGCCTGCGTGACGCCAGCTCCGTTCATCACGAGCGCCAGCACGCGCGAGTCCGCGCTCAGCTCCTGGTAGCCGAGGAAGCGCGTCTCGAAGTCCGACGCGAGCTGCGCGTACAGCGGCCCGACGGCCTCGCTGCCGCTGCCCTTCCACGCGGCGCGCGCGCGTTCGCGTTGCTCGTTCATGGCGGCCTCGAAGCCCGCGTGATCGAAGCCGAGCTGGTGGCCCGAGAGGATGTCCTCGGTCAGGTCGACGGGGAATCCGTAGGTGTCGTAGAGCTTGAACACGACGTCGCCGGAGAGCATGGCGAGGCCGCCGGCCCGGGCCTTGCGCACCTCTTCTTCGAGCAGCGCGAGGCCCTTCGACAGCGTCTCGAGGAAGCGCTCCTCCTCGCGGCGGATGCGATCCTGGATGTAGTCGCGGCGCTCGCGCAGCGCCGGATACGCGTCGCCCATCTCGTCGATCACCGCGCTGGCGACACCGAACAGGAACGGCCGCTCGACGCCGAGCAGGACGCCGTGGCGCGCCGCCCGGCGCAGGATCCGCCGCAGCACGTAGCCCCGGCCTTCGCTCGACGGCAGCACGCCGTCGGCGATCAGGAACGTCACGGAGCGCGCGTGGTCCGCGACGACGCGCAGCGACACATCCTTCTCGGGATCGCTGCCGAGCCGGACACCGGCGAGCTCCTGCGCGCGGTCGAGGATCGCTCGAAACAGATCTGTGTCGTAGTTCGAACGCACGCCCTGGAGCACCGACGCCACGCGTTCGAGGCCGGCGCCGGTGTCGATCGACGGCTTCGGCAGCGGAGTCATCACCCCCGACGCATCGCGATCGAAGTGCATGAACACGAGATTCCAGATCTCGAGCCAGCGGTCGCACTCGCAGGACGGATCGCAGGCGCCACTCTTCGGGCAACCTTCCTGCGGACCCCAGTCGTAGTAGATCTCCGAGCACGGACCGCAGGGGCCGGTGTCGCCCATCTGCCAGAAGTTGTCGGCCTCGTCGAGTCGCGTGATGCGGTCCGCCGCAACGCCGACCTCGTTCGCCCAGATCTCGGCAGCCTCATCGTCCTCACGGAACACCGTGACGGCGAGCTTCTCGGGCGGGATGCCCCAGACCTTCGTCAGCAGCTCCCACGCCCACGCGATCGCATCGCGCTTGAAGTAGTCGCCGAACGAGAAGTTGCCGAGCATCTCGAAGAACGTGT
>CAYOHN010000549.1:0-1812 GCA_964403735.1 uncultured Spirochaetales bacterium
TGTCGACTCTGCTCGCGCAGCCCGTTCGAAACCTCGATGAACGTCAGGATGCCTAGGATGGCAACGGGAATGCCGGCGCTGAGCAGGAAGCTCCACAGGAGTTGGCGCGCAACTCGGCTGCGCAGCAGCACGCGCGCGGGGGTCGAGCGCATCGGAAACGACGGATCCGTCAGAAGTCCGACGCCGTGCCGAAGAAGCGTCCATTGCTGGCACGGACGACGTCGTCGTGGCTCTGATCCGCTGTGAGCGGCGGGGTGCTCTCCCCGTCGGGCCCGCGACTGTAGAGATCGTAGTCACTGTTCAGCGGCACGAGGCTCTTGTCCTTGCGCACCTGGCCCATCACCCCGGGCGGCGCGCCCTCGATGGGCAGGTACTGGTACGAACCGCCCCAAGGATCCACCGGTACGGGCTGCATGACGCGATCGAGGACCGACGGCAGGGTCCCGAACTCGATCCGGTATCTCTCGAGCTTGTTCGAGATCGACCGCAGGTCGGTCAGCGCCTGCCCCACCCGCGCCTGCTCCTGGTATCCGCTGTAGAGCGACTGCGAGACGGTAACGAGAACCGCGAGGACGCCGAGTGCGATGGCCAGTTCGATGATCGTGAAGCCCCCGCGGACGCGGTGGCGACCGCGCGGCTTCCGCTCCCGGTGCTCTTGGAATCGCTGCATCGTGGACCAGGCTCCGCCCCGCCCTCTCCTTTATCGGCGCGACGCCGGGCAACCTGATAGCGAGCCGAGGCGGGGCGAACCGAGCCGGCGAGTTGCGGGCTCGAAAGCCGCAGCGCGAAGGCCCGCGAGCGGCGCGCGATCCGTCGCGGGCGCAGCGCGGGCCGGACAGCTACCGCCCGGGGGGCGGGACGGCCGCCAGTCCGGCGTCCCGGAGCGATTCCTGTCCTTCCCTCGACATCATGCGGTCGACGAGACCGGCGGCGGCCCTCGGCCGCCGAGCGTCGCGCAGCGTGGCGATCCAGTACGAGCCCCCGTGCAGCGGCGGACCCGTCGCGACGGGTCGCGACGAGACGAGCCGGCCCGAGGCGACGAGCCGTTCGATCGCCGCCGCGTCGTCGAGTACCAGCACGTCCGCGCGCGCACCGCCCTCGATCTGCTGCACCAGCGTCGCCGCATCGGCGAGCACGAGCTCCGGCAGCGCGGTGCGCGGGCAGGCGCCGGCGATGGCGACCTCGCGCAGGGCATCGGCCAGCGCGGGCACTGCGTAGATCTGCAGCGGCGGGGCCCCGTCCGCCGTCGCCGCGGCATCGGGATCCGCGGCCGATGCGGAACTTCCCGTCCCGGCGACGGATACGACGAGAGCTACGAGCACGGCGCGGAGCGTCCTGGCCACCAAGACGATCCGCTCAGCTTTCGAGCCGCGTGCGCACTGCCTCGGCGACGACGCGACCCTCGTGCGTCAGCAGCGCGCCGCGCACCACCTCGTCTTCGAGGTCGACGTGCAGGGCGCCGTCCTTCACGAGCAGCGCGAGCAGGTTCGCGAGATTGCGGGCGTACACACGGCTCGCGTCCACCGACGCCTCCGACGGCAGGTTGGTCGGGCCGAGGATCGTCACGCCGTGGGCGACGACCGTCTGGTCCGCCTGCGTCAGCGCGCAGTTGCCGCCGCCGGCGGCCGCGAGATCGACGATCACGGAGCCCTGCTTCATGCCGGCGACGGTCTCCTCGTCGATCAGCAGCGGCGCGCGTGCGCCCGGCACGGCGGCGGTCGTGATGACGGCGTCCGCCGCGTGGATCCGCTCGCCGAGTAGCGCGCGCTGCTTGGCCAGGAACTCGTCGCTCTGCGCTTTCGCATAGCCGCC
>CAYOHN010000550.1:0-1803 GCA_964403735.1 uncultured Spirochaetales bacterium
GGGGGACTCCGCTCGGGTGATTGGGGGGGGGGGGGGGTTGGGGTGCTTGGTTGCCTCGTGCGGGACGGTTCGAGGTCTTATTCGAGTCTCATTCGAGGTCTGGGGGGGTGACTTGGCGGATCCAGGCTTCGTAGCTGTTCGGGTAGCCGATGGCGGCCTGGCGTTCCTGGATGCGGGCGACGAGGCGTTGGAGCGTGGGTTGGTCGTGGGGGGGTTGGTTGGCGACTTCTCGCGCGATCTGGTCGGTGCGGGCGTTCGCGGCTTCGTTGGTGTTGCGGAGCAGATCTGACTCGGCGCTGCGGTCGCCTTCTGCGACGCCGAGGAACGCGGTGACGGCGCGTTCGGCGACGTGGCTCGCGTGTTTGCGCGACGCGACGATGTTGCCTTTCCCGGTGACGACGTTGCCGGCCGAGAACACGTTCGGGTAGGCTTCGAGGCGGCCGAGGTCCCAGTCGGCGAACGCGAACAGTTCGCCCTTCATCGCGATGCCCGGGATCGGGTCCGGGATGCTGCCGATCGACGAGATCACGACCCCACCGCGGCGTTCGAAGGTCTCGTCGGTCGTGACGAGCTTGCCGTTCTTGCCGTTCTTGCGGTTCTCGCGGTTCTCGCGGTTCTCGCCGTTCTCGCCGTTCTTGCCGTTCTTGGTCTGGGATTCGATCCGGGTGCGGCGGAAGCGCAGGCCGACGAGGCAGCCGTCCTCGACGACCAGGCCGTCCGGGGCGGCGAGCGGCTCGACGCGGAAGCGGTACTTCTCGATCGCCTTCTCCAGCAGCTTGCGGCGCGCCGCCTCGACTTTGGCGCGGCGGTCCGGCGTGGCGCCCTCGGGGATCTCGACGAGCGGCATGTCTTCGAGACGGCGGCGATAGAAGAGCGTGCAGCCGGTGAGGCCGAGGTCTTCGAAGCGCAGGCCGTGGCGCTCGAGCACCTTCGGGATGCCCTTCAGCTCGAGCGCCAGCAGGGGCTCATCGATCCCGCGCTCGCGCAGCTTGGCGCGCGTCGTCTCGAGCATCAGCACCTTCGCGACGTCGATCGACGCGAGCCCGCCGCCGACGACCAGCGCGTCGTCCACGGCCTCGAAGCGCTCGCCGCTCCAGTCCTTTTCGTCGGCGTGATTGAACCAGATGATGAACGGGTTCTGGTACACGAGGCCGCGGCCGACGTAGGCGTCCGCCCCTTCGATCGGAAGCGGCCGATCGCGCCATGCGCCATTGGCGAGAATCACCGCATGGAAGCCCCAGCGGCGGGCGAGGTCCTCGAACTCGATGTCGCGGCCAATGCGAGTGTTGGGAACGAAGTGCACGCGCGGGTGCGACAGCTTCGCGTCGATCGTCCGGTACTCCTTGCGGCGCAGCTCGTGGTGCCAGCGCGGCAGGCCGTCCTCGATCTTCCCGTACGGGCGCGGGTTCTGTTCGAACACCGCGACGAGCGCACCCGCCTCGGCAAGCCGGTGCGCCACCTCGGCGCCGGCCGTGGCGCCCCCGATCACCGCGAGGGCGCGGCCGGCGAGCGGCTCGGGGGAGGGCGCTTCGGACGGAGCGGCCTGGCTGGGGGTCGAAGTCGTCTGGGACATGGCGGTGAAGAATCGCACTCCCGACCGGTCGGCTCAACGAGGGCCCCCGGCAGCGTTCACGATGACATCCCCCGACCGGTAGCGCGCGAGCGGCGGCGCTCCCGGGCGCACGCCGAGCTCGAACACGAGCCGGTCCGGCGCTGAGCCCCGGATCCGCAGCCGGCCGGCGTGCAGACAGCGCTGGTGATGGAACGCGCACAAAGTGAGCAGGTTCGAGAGGTCGTTCGAGC
>CAYOHN010000551.1:0-1802 GCA_964403735.1 uncultured Spirochaetales bacterium
GCTCAACACGATGGAGAAGCTCTACCTCTGCCTGCGCGACCCGGCCCCTTTCTTGACGCCGATCCTGGCCTCGCGGTCAGAAGGCGAACTGGTAGCCGATCGTCAGCAGCCAGTCCGTCTCGAGCTGCGGGCCGTTCAGGTGTTGGTAGATGGGCAGGCCCGCTTCGACGGCGATCCTGTGCCCGCGCAGCCGTTCGCTCGGACCCACGAGATTCACGCCGAACAGCAGATCGACCCGCTCGCCGCCCTGTTTGTCCGGGTCCGCGGTCTGGACCGGCGCGACGATCCGTTGGTCCTGTCCGTCGATGTCGCCGGTCACGGTTCCGACGAGCCGCAGCGAGTTGCTGATCCACGGCGCCCACGAGATGCTGCCCCAGCCGGTCATCTCGTGGTGATCCCCGAGTGAGTAGCCCTCGTCGTTGCGGCCGAGACGGATGGTACCGACGTACTGCGCGCCCCAGCTGAAGCGTCCCGTGTGGCCGTTGTACGTGATGCCCGGCATCAGATCGAAGGTGCCGGAGCCGAGCTGCATCGGATACGGCAGCCGGGTTCGCGGCTGCGTGTTCATCGGCGTGAGGACCCGGTCCTTCTCGCGGATCGAGCCGGTCGGCAGGCTCAGCCCGGCGTTCCCGTGCAGATGGTGGATCTCGGTCTCGAACAGCCGCACGAGGCCGGTGACGCGCGTGTCACCAAACCCTTCCGAGCGCGTCGTGAAGCGACCGAGGCGCGTGGTCCCGACGGGTCCCTGGAACGTCGTGTGGTCCATCTCCTTGCGGACGTACATCCCCATGGCCATCAGCGTGAGCCAGTCGGTCGGGGCGTACATCCCGCCGAACATGTGCATGTCCATCGTCATCTCGGTCGGCACCACGCGCAGCGTCGGCGGCTGGCCGGGGACGCCGAAGAACGGGTTGCCGACCGACGTCGCGATCTCGGACTGACTCAGGTTGTCGGTTCCGTCTCGGCTGCCGCTCATCTTCATCCGCACGAAGCGGTACGAGAGCATCCACTCGCGCGCTTCGTGCAGGTGGTCTCCCATCACACCGATCGGTGCATGCGAGTCGGCATGCGGACCGTGGGAGCCGATCGAGAGGCTGGTGCCGGGCGGCAGGTCCGGCTCATCGCTGTGGGTGGGATGGTGATGTTCGTGGCCCGACGGTTGAGCCTGGACGGAGGACACGACGAACGTCGCGAACAGCGAGAGAACGGCGATTCTGGACCACGGAATCGATGTCTTCACGGAACACTCCCTGCTGCGCCCACGCGCGGGCGCACGGATGCACCCGGCGCAGCGCCGGTGATCGGAGGCCGCCGAAACGGCCGATGGCGAATCCCCTCGAAGCCGAGATCCGCACGCTGGATTCACGGAGTGGTCAGCAGGGAAGCGGCGGCGCCCGCGGGTGTTCCGGACGGGGAATCGAGCGAGCCGGGATCGGCGCCGGCTCGCCAGTCCCCGCGCGCGCCACGATGAGCACCGCGAGGGCGTCGACCGGCGGTGTCGCCGTGGCGACGAACGGAGCGCCTTGCAGCAGGCAGACAGGGCAGCGTGACGAAGGAGGCGGCGTCGGCTGGCTCGGGTCCTGCTCGCGACGCGTCTCGCCGACGGGCACCCAGACGATGCCCTGCGCGGTGCACCACGGCAGCATCTCGCGCGAGTCGAACAGCGCCGCCAACGCCGCGTGGCTCGGCAGCACGAGCCGCAGCGCGAGCAGCACGAGCGCGAGCGCGACGCCGGCGTGCCGTCTCGTCGAGAAAGGGGCCGGGTTGGATTCGTCGACGTGTTCGCCAAAGGCGAACACGTC
>CAYOHN010000552.1:0-1793 GCA_964403735.1 uncultured Spirochaetales bacterium
GCGAGGTCGCCACCCCACGCGAGCCGGACGGGCGCCGGGTCGGACGGGGCAGGGGCCGTGCGGAAGGTCGCAGTCTCGGAGGGCCCTGCGGATCCCGCGTCGTCCACGAACCAGACGACGCCGTCGTAGCGGGTCGCCGGCGTCAGATCCTCGAGGGCGAAGCGCCCGGTGAAATCCGTTCCGCCGTCGACGGGCAGCTCGCCGCTGAAGATCGGCTGGGTGTTCGGATCGACGCTCGGGCGCAGCTCGAGGCGCATCCGCGCGCGCCGGTCCGTTCGCGCCCAGACAACCGCGCGCGCCGCGCCCACTTCGCCCACCGCGACGCCGTGGGTGACGCGCGGGCCCGTCACCGTGTCCCGGGACGGCCCCTGGGCACAGGCGAGGGCCGCCGCAGGCAGCAGCAGCGCGAGACGCCAATCGATCGATCGAAAGCGGTCGGAAGTTGAGGAACTCATTCGGACCGGGACACCGGGCATCGCCGCGCCTCCCGCTGCACGGGGGACATCCCCCCGGCGAACGGCTCGCGTGCCGAACCGCTCAGGCGGCCTGGCGGCGGGGGGCGAGGATGAGCGCCCGGAGCCGCGTTCCCAGTCCGGTGCGTCCGGCCGCGCGCGTCTTGCGCTCGAGTTCGCGTCGCTCGCGTTCCGCACGGCGCAGCTCGGCGCGACGGAGAGCGTCGACGATGTCGAACGACTCGATCATTCCGTAGCGATCCGTTTGATAGCGAAGCATCTGGACCTCCTCCCTCACCGGCGTGTAGGATGCCCTTTTCTGAGCGAAGTGACAGGGCTGTCATGTCGAGCCTCGTCCAGATTCGGTTCCCCGTGGGGCTTCGAGGGAGGAGGTCAGACCCGATCCTCTCTCGCGAGCGCCACGCGCTCGGCGAGGACCCGACGTTCGGGATACAGCGTGTAGACACAAGCCGACGATCACGACGCCGACGATCGCCATCAGCGTGGCCAGGTGCACGCGCTCACTCTCGCCGTCGGCGATCTCCGGAAGCAGGGCGAGGTAGGGTCCGACGGAGTAGAAGATGGCGATCGCGACGACGATCCGGTCGGTGATCTGGAAGCCGGCGGCGCCGAGCGCATAGGCGAAGCGGCGCGGCACTGACATCCGGGTCCGCACGGGACGGCAGGCCAGCAGCGGCGCCGCACGCGGTGACACGGGGGTCTTCAGTGGGGCGGAACCGCCTCGGTCCAGGCTGGGTCCGTGCTGGCTCCGAGCGTTTACCGGAGCGGACTCTCGCCGCTTCAAGTCCTCCCCCTCGGCAGGCCGAAAAGGCCCACCATGAGTGGTCTCGTCGTCGACCTGCGGTTCCAGGGAGAGGTGCTCCGGACGGTGCCCTTCGACCGGCCGGTGCTGCGCATCGGACGCATGCGTGAGAACGACATCGTCGTCGACAGTCCGGCGGCGAGTCGCTTCCACGCGCGTTTGCTTCTCGAAGCCGGGCGGGTGTTCCTCGAGGACGGCGGCAGCGAAAACGGCAGCCTGGTCAACGAAAAACGCCTGCGCGGTCGTCACGAAGTGGCGCCCGGAGATCGCATCCTGATCGGCAAGCACGAGCTTCGTGTGCGATCGCGTCGCCTGGACGAGCAGGCGCTCGTCGATGCCCAGACGGCGCCGCCGGAGGCGCTGTGCAACGACGCAGTGGAGGCCCAGATGGAAACACCGCGACCGGGCGACGAAGACGAGCAGTGGCGAGCAGAGTCGGTCGCGGTGGACGACGGGCCTCACCGCGACGAGTTCGACTTCGAACCGACGGAACTCGCCGGCCCCGAGGACGAGGACGA
>CAYOHN010000553.1:0-1793 GCA_964403735.1 uncultured Spirochaetales bacterium
CTGCCTGCGCGGGGAGGAGCAGTGGATGCCGGAGCTGGGGCAGCACGAAGATGCCCTCGTTGCGGAGCTCGGGCGCGACGGCGTTCCACTGCGCGGAGAGCGCGCCGCGCGCGAACGCGAGGTCGATCGCTTCGAGCGTCGCGAGGCTCGCACGCAGCGCCGACGCCTCGCGCCCGGCGCCGTCGGCGAGCTCGCGGAGGATGCGCGCGGTCTCGCGCTCGATGCGCAGCTCCGTCTCCTTGAGCTGGTTGTTCGCGTCGACGACGGCCTGCGGCTCGATGAACAGCGTCGTACCCGAGGACGACGCATCGTGGACGATGCCGCGGATGCGCCCGCGCGCATCCGCGCGCACCGGCAGCACGTAGCGATCGTGGCGGACCGTCACGAAGCGATCCGAGAGATACGGCTGGAACGCGGGGTCGTGCAGCGACGCGTCGAGGCGGCGTTGGATTTCGCCGGCCAGGCGCCGGACATCCGCGCGCGCGTTGGCGAGCACGGGAGACACGGAGTCGCGTACGTGTCCCTCGGAGTCGAGCGCGTCGCGGATCTCGTCGGCCAGCGGCTGGTGCCGGCCGAGACGGTCGGCGAGCGCCGCGAGGCGCGGCGCCGTCGTGCGCTGCCCGTCCAGGAACCGCGCCGTCGCGGTGATCGCCTCGATCGTCGTCGCGATGTCGAGCAGCTCGCCGGCGGTGATGGCCCCTCCGCGTTCGGCGCGCTGCAGCGGTGCGTCGACCTCGGCGAGCCCGCCGAGGGGCGGCGCCGCGAGCGCCAGCACCGAGCGCGCCTCGCTGGTCTCGGCGAGCTGTTCGCGGGCCGTGTCGATGTCGGGCGCGAACAGCGCGGCGCCGTCTTCGCAGCGCTGGCGGCCGGCCGGCGTCCGTGTCAGCCGGCGCAGTTGCTCGACGACCAGCGGCCATTCCAGCACGTCGAGGGTTTGGCGGGAGGCGTGCACGGCGGCGGGGTCTCGAATGCTCCGTCGCAGCGGACGGGCCCTGCACGGTAGCAGCGCGTGGGCCGCCGCGACTCTGTCAGCGGAAGAGCTGCGCGAGTTCGTCCGCGGCGAGCGGCGCCGGCTCCGCTCGAAGGCCCAGTCGGTGCGCCGCCTCGCCGAGGACCTGCGGCGCCGTCCACCCCGCTGCGCGCAGGTCGCGCACGCCGGTGGCGCCGTCTGCCTTGCTGAGTTTCCGGGTCGGCGATCGCAGCAGCAGGCCGTGGTGCAGGAAGACGGGCGGCTCGGCGCGACCGAGCAGCCGCGCGAGCCGGAGCTGTCGTCCCGTCGATGCCAACAGGTCGAGGCCGCGGATCACCAGCGCGACGTCCTGCTGCAGATCATCGACGACGACGGCGAATTGATAGCTCCAGTTGCCGAGCCGGTCGCGGATCAGCAGGTCTCCGCACTGCTGCGCAGGCGTCTGCCGCTGCGCTCCGCACAGCGCATCGTCGAAGGCCTCGTCGCCGGGCTCCAGGCGCAGCCGCCAGCCAATGCCATCCTCGAGCGGCAGTCCGCGCTCCCGACAGCGTCCGGCGTAGCGAAGCTCTCCGGCGTCCGGCGCGGCATCGCTGCGCATCGACGCCTCGATGTCCCTGCGCGAGCAGTCGCACGCGAAGAGCAAGCCATCGCCCGCGAGCTTCTCCGCCGCCGCCCGGTAGTGCGCGTCGCGCTCGGACTGGCGGCCGGTGCACGGACCGGCCCGGTAGGCCGACAGCGGGAACTCGTCCGCTGCGAGGCCGAGCCATTCGAGATCCCCGAGCAGCGCGCGCTCGTACTCGGGCCGGCAGCGCTGGCGATCGTG
>CAYOHN010000554.1:0-1789 GCA_964403735.1 uncultured Spirochaetales bacterium
GCGACGATCGCCGCAGAGACGGTGCGGCGGCGCGCGCCGAGCGCACGGAGGATCGCGAAGTCCCGACGTCGCTCCTGCATCGTGTTCACGATGCTCGCGACGATCGAGCCGGCGGCCACGAGCACCACCAGGTAGGCCACCAGGCCGAGCACGCGAATGGCCCACCCGAGCTTGTCGAAAAGGTCCGCCATGACCCGGCCGATGGGCCAGGCCAGCGTCGCGACCTTCCCCTGCTTATTGATCGTCTGGTCCAGGAAGAAGCCCACCTGAGGAGCACTGAGTTCCAGCATCACGGCGCTCACCTCCTTGTGCTCGTCGGGGATCGGCGTGCCCGGCTCGGCCTCGTACGCGCCGCCGGCGCCTCGGAGCACGTGGCCCGCCATGCGGTAGATCCCTTCCAGCGGAATCCAGATCACGCGATCGGCGGGGGTGTTGCTCGGCTCGAGAACACCCGCGACCACGTACTCCTCCTCGTGCCGGGCGCTCTCGTCGGAGGCGAGTCCGTGATAGGGGTGGAGCGTGTCACCCAGGGCGAGTCCCGTCTCGCGTGCGACGATGCTTCCGATCACGGCCTCGCGGCGCTGGGGATCGAAGAGTCGACCGCCCTCCGCGATGCTGAGTCCGGAGCCGCTGCCCTCGTCCGTCTCGGTGAAGAGCTGGGGCACCGTCCCGACGATTCGGAAGCCGCGGTAGTTGTCGCCGACGGCATAAGGGATTGCGCGCTCGACCTGAGGGTCGCGGGCGATCGTTTCGTAGAGGGCCCATGGGATGTTCCCGGGCGAGGTCTCGAGGTGGAATACCGCGTTCAGCACGAGCTGGAGCTGGCTCCCACGGGCGCCGAGGACAGCGTCGAATCCCAGCGGACCGGCCGTGAAGGCGCGCAGGCTCTGCTCCTGAATGGCGAAGACGGCGAGAACGAGGCCGGTCGCGAGCCCGACGGAAGCAATCGTGATGCCGCTCGACAAGGCGTGCTCGCGCAGGCTGCGACGCACGAGAAGAGCCAGGCCGGCCCTCACGACTCGACACTCGTTCGCGTGAGCACATCGAACTCCTCGCGGCGCTCGAAGGCCCGAAGGATCTCCTGGTCGTGGCTCACGAGCAGCAGCGCAGCGCCCATCTCGTCGGCGGTCTCCCGCAGCAGCCCGAGCGCCGAAGCGGCGTTTTCGGGGTCGAGGTTGCCCGTGGGCTCGTCCGCGAGAACCAGTGCAGGCCGGTTGGCGAGCGCCCGGGCGACGGCCACCCGCTGTCGCTGCCCCAGCGAGAGCTGGGCCGGCCGGTAGTGCATGCGATCCGCGAGACCCACGCGCTCGAGCAGGTGTCTCGCGCGAGGCTCATCCTCGCCGGCACCGAAGTGCATGGCCAGGAGGACGTTCTCGAGGGCGGAGTAGGCCGCCAGCAGGTTGGAGCTCTGGAAGACGTAGCCGACGAGCTGACCGCGCAGGCGGTCGCGTTCGGATTCCCGGCGCGCCGTGATCTCTTCGCCCGCCACGAGAATCCGACCCTCGTCGGGACTGAGGATGCCGGCGATGAGGTGGAGGAGCGTGGTCTTGCCGCAGCCACTCCGCCCGTGAAGCGCGACCTGCTCTCGCTCTTCGAGCGAGAAGGCCGGAAGATCGACAACGGTCTGCAGGGGGCCCTCGGGCGTCGCGTAGCTCTTGCGGAGCCCCTCGATCCGCAGCGCCGCCGTCACTTGGAGCGGATCGTCGCGTCTTGCATTCGATAGAGGCTGAGCACGGTTCCCGATCGCACCTCTTCGCCGACTTCGAGGACACCCAGTGCCGTGGCGATC
>CAYOHN010000555.1:0-1788 GCA_964403735.1 uncultured Spirochaetales bacterium
AGGATCTCGCCCTGCTCGCCGTCGAAGCCAATGGCTTCCATCGTGATGAGATCGATGACGCCGGCGTGATCCGCCTCGACGCCGATCGGGATCTGCATCATCACCGCGTTGTGCGCCAGCTTCTCACGCAGCGCTTCGGTGACGCGGCGCGGGTTGGCGCCGGAGCGGTCGAGCTTGTTGATGAAGGCCAGCCGCGGAACCTTGTAGCGGCGCATCTGGCGGTCGACGGTCAGCGACTGCGACTGCACGCCGGCGACGCCGCAGAGCACCAGGATCGCGCCGTCGAGCACGCGCAGCGAGCGCTCGACCTCGATCGTGAAGTCCACGTGGCCGGGCGTGTCGATGATGTTGACGAAGTGATCGTCCCAGGTGGTGTAGGTGGCGGCGGACTGGATCGTGATGCCGCGTTCCTTCTCGAGCTCCATGAAGTCCATGGTCGCGCCGGCGCCGTCCTTGCCCCGCACCTCGCTGATCTTGTAGATCCGCTTGGTGTAGAAGAGGATGCGCTCGGTCAGCGTGGTCTTGCCCGAGTCGATGTGGGCGCTGATGCCGATGTTCCGGATCTTCGAGAGCTCGGTGATCATGGGAAAAGCACTCTATCCGTGGACGTCCGCTCGGTGCACCGATCCCCCGGATGCCCGAGGGTTCGCGGCTCGTCGTTCTGAAGGGTTGGGAGGAGGAGCAGCCTGGGGTGTTGTCGGTCTGGATTGTTCGTCGCCTGGAACCCGCGGCGCCAGCGGCCCGGAGGCGGCGCATTTTAGCGAAGGCGCTCGCCGACTTCGAGTCCGCCCGCGCTCGCGGCGACTTTTGCACCGGTGCCGGCGCGGAGCTTGCCCACGAGGAGATGCCCCCCGCGGGCGGCGAGCACGAGCCGGCCCTCGTCGAGACCGACCACCGTGCCCGGCGCCTCGCTCGCATCGGCAGCGACCACCTGCGCATCGAAGAGCCGGACCGGCTCGCCGCTCGCGCGTGCGCTCCACGCGCCGGGGCTCGGATCGCAGCCGCGCACGTGCCGGCCGAGTTCGTGCGCGGGCCGGCTCCAGTCGATGCGCGCCACGGCGTCGGTCACGAGCCCCTGGAAGCTGGCGCGCGCCTCGTCTTGGGGCTGCAGTCGCGCCGTGCCCCGATCGACGGCGTCGACGGCCTCGAGGATCGCGTCGACACCGAGCGGATACAGCTTCTGGAAGTACAGCGTGGCGGCGGTGTCGCTGTCGTCGATCGGCACGCCGCCCTTCTGGAGCACGATCGGCCCGGTGTCGACGCCGGCGTCGGGTCGGAAGACGGTCACGCCGGTCTCGCGCGCCCCGAGCATGATCTGCCACGGAATCGCCGCGCCGCCGCGGTAGGCCGGCAGCAGCGACGGATGGAAGCACAGCGATCCGAGCGGCGGCGCGTCGACGATCTCCGGCGGCAGGATCACCGTCGTGTACGGCAGGACGTTCAGCTCGGCGCCGAGCGCCCGGTACTCGTCGGCGCGCTCTGGAATCGCCTCCCCGCGGCGCCGGAACGCCTTGTACCGGAACAGCGGCAACCCGCGGGCCGTCGCCTCGTCGGCCAACGGCTCGGGCCGTCCGGAATCCGGCGGCGCATACACGCCTACCAGCTCGTGCCCCACCTCCAGCAGCCGCACCAGCACGTCCCGCGCAAACGCCGCCTGCCCGAACACCGCGATCCGCCGTCCCATCCGGCGAAGCTACCGCACCGTCAAGAAAGGGGCCGGGTTGGATTCGTCAACTTTTTCCCGAACGGGAAAAAGTTGACGAATCCAACCCGGCCCCTTTCTTGACG
>CAYOHN010000556.1:0-1780 GCA_964403735.1 uncultured Spirochaetales bacterium
GCTGCCCCGAGGTGAGACGAAGCGACTACTGCGGCAGCGTCGGCTTCGCCACGAAGGCTTCGTCGATGCGGCCGGTGAGGCTGCCGAGGAACGTGACGATCGACTGCACGTCTTCGTCGGAGAGCTTCCGGCCGAGCTGGTGCCAGGCCATCCGGTCCACGGCTTCGGAGAGCGTCGCGATGCTGCCGTCGTGGTAGTACGGGCCGGTCTTCTCGATGTTGCGCAGCGACGGCACCTTGAACACGTACTTGTCCGTCTCGTTCTGCGTGACTTCGTAGCGGCCGAGGTCTTCGGTCTCGTACGGGTGAACGAGGCCGAGCTTCTGGTACATCAGGCCGCCGACCGGCGCGCCCATGTGGCAGGTGGTGCAGCCGGTGTCCAGGAACTTCTCGAGACCCGCGACCTCGGCATCGGTCAGCGCGCCCAGCTGGCCGCCGAGGAAGTCGTCGAAGCGCGACGGGGTCATCAGCTTGCGCTCGAAGGCGCCGATGGCCTTGGCGACGTTGTCGTAGGTGATCGGATCCTCGTCGTCCGGAAACGCAGCGCGGAACAGCGGCTCGTAGCCGTCGATCTGCTTCAGCACGCGCACGACGTAGTCCGCGTCCGGCATGCCCATCTCGACGGGATTGAGCACGGGGCCCTTGGCCTGTTCCTCGACGTCCTTCGCGCGGCCGTCCCAGAACTGCGCGACGTGGAGCGCGGCGTTGTAGACGGTGGGCGAGTTGCGATTGCCGCGCTTGCCTTCGTGCCCCGGCGACGTCGGCTCGTTGTCGACGCCGTACGTCGCGAGGTCGTGGCAGGAGTTGCACGAGAGCTGGTTGTTGATCGACATCCGCTGTTCGTAGTAGAGCCTGCGGCCGAGGTCGATCTTCTCGGGCGTGAACGGGTTGTCCGGATTCGGCGCGTCGGCCGGAAGCACGCCGAGGAGCGGCTTCGCCCGCGTCTGCAGCTCCTCGCGCGTGGCGGCATCGGCGGCGGGCGCCCACGACGCGATGCTCGCGATCACTCCTGCGGTGAATGCCGACGCAGTCGCGGACCGGATCGCCGTCCGCCATCCGTGTCGAGTCTCGTTCGCAGCCATCGTGTTCCCCTTCGAGCGAGAATGACGGGGACGAGTTTCCCCGGTGATCCGCCGCGCGGTCAGGCTAGACGTTGCCCTCGCCGAGGGTCAAGGCCGATCGCACGAAGGCCTGGATCACGATCCGTCGCGGCCGGCCAGCAGGCGTTCGAGGCGCTTCGGGTCGCGGCGCAGACGAACGTGACGGCCGCCGCTCACGAACACGAGGCCCGGCTTCGCGCCCTTCGGTTTGCGCACGTTCTTGATCGGAGCCACCAACACGTCGGCGCTCGCGGCGTTGCGTGCTTTCGAGAAGTGAACGGCCAGCTCGCAGGCCTCCAGAACCGCTTCGGACGGCGGGTCGTTGCGGCCGCCTGTCCGCAACACGACATGGCTGCCCGGGGACGCATCGAGGTGGAAGAAGAGATCGTTGCCGCGCGCGAGCCGCGTGGACAGCAGATCGTTGCCCTCGTCGCTGCGGCCGACCCAGATCTCGAGGCCCTCGCTGCTGGTGTAGACTCGGGGCGCCAGTCGGGCCGGCAGCTCCTGCTTGCCGAGGCGCCAGACACGGGGCGGCGGCGGCCCGGAGGCCGCGCTCGTGGCGCCGGCGCCCGGGCCGGACGCGGTCGGCTCCGGGGCAAAGCGCCCGAGCAGGCGCGCCACGTCCGGCCGCTCGGCAAAGCCGCGCAGCGCGCCGCCGTCGTCGTCGGCGGGGATCGCGTC
>CAYOHN010000557.1:0-1778 GCA_964403735.1 uncultured Spirochaetales bacterium
TCACGACGAGATGCGAGCCCTGCGGCAGCAGCGCCAGGAACATCGTCGTGGCCGCACACATGCCGGAGGCGAAGAGCACCGCATCCTCGGCGCCCTCGAGCGCGGCGAGCTTGCGCTCGACGGCGCGCCACGTGGGATTGCCGTAGCGCCCGTATTCGTCGCGCGAAAGGCGCCCTTCCTGGAACGCCCGCACCTGCTCCGAGTCGTCGAAGGTGTACGTCGAGGTCTGAAAGATCGGCGTCGTGATGGCATCGCCTTGGCGATGCGCGCGCTCCCGCTCGCCCGCGTGGACGGCGCGCGTCGAATCGCCCGCTGCGCTACCCGATCGCGGCTCGTCGGGCGGAGCCTCACCCGCCGGGGGTCGCCGTTCCGTCATCGACCACTCTTTTCGTGGTGGCGCTTAGCAGTCGTCCGAGGTCGACTCGGGGGCCTGCAAGTGCCGGAAATCGCCCAAAAATATCCTGCGGAGGGTACGAGGACCCGGCCGAACCGTCAAACAAACGGCTGAGGGTCTACGGCGCCGGCGGCTTCCCTGTCAGGATGTCCCGCCGCTGCGTCTGGTATTCCGTCTCGCTGAGTGCGCCGCTGCGGCGCGCCTCCTCGAGGTCCGCGAGCGAGCGCAGCGCGTCTGGCGATAGCCCCTCCGGCGGCGGCGCCGGACCGGGCCGGTTGGCGGCATCCTCCTCGGGTGTCTCTTCGAGCAGGATCGTCCGGCGCACGATCTCGCCGCCGGGCCGGATCCGGATCGCACCGCTGTCGGCGAACACCGCCGAGCGCCAGTCCGCCGCGACCAGTCGCGGCCCCACCGGCGTGAAGCCGTCGCCGCCGAGGACCTGCTTCTTCTCGTCGATCGCGGTCAGCTGCGGCTCGCGCGGTTTGTCGCGCGGATCGCGCGAAATCACCTCGCCGAGCTCGCCGAGGTGGACGAACAGCCGGTCGTCCTTCATCCAGACGATCAGCGACGTCAAGAAATCGTTCGTGAAGACCCGGAGGCTCTTGCGCCGCTCGACGGCCATCACGACGACTTCCTGCGTCGAGTCGGCCTCCCCGAGCGCCTCCGCGACGCCCTGACCGATGGCGTACAGCAACCCGGTCGGCAGCGCCGGCTCGCGGCCGGTCTTGTCTTCGCCGTCTTCCTCGCGCACCTGGATCCGCGCCAGGATGTTCGTGATGCGGACCGGCGCGATCGTCACCGGATGGGAGAAGCCGCGATCGACCGGTTCATCACCCTTCATCTGCTGGCGCAGGAACACCTGGACACCGCTCTGATCGAACACGGGAGTGCGTACCTGCTTGGTCGCGCAGCCGACCGCGAGCAGCGCCGCGACGGCCAGCGCGCGGAGCACGAGCCGATCCGCACCGCGGCGCGCGGCGACGGCGGCGACGCCACCGGCGAGCGAGCATCGATTCATCGCGTGCCCTCCCGAGAGCTGCCGCGGAACGCGAACGCGAGACGCAGCCCGCCCGAGAGCTTGACGAACGCGGCGAGCGCCGCCAACAGCAACGCACCCTGGACCGCGAGGCCCTCCACTGTGGGGTGGACGCCGAGCCAGTCGATGCGCGGACCCGGGACGATCGTGATCGGGAGCCACGCCGCTTCCTGGAGCGCGGCGATGCCGTGACCGGCGAGCATGATGCACAGCGCGTAGAGGAGCCCCGAGCTGGCGGCGAAGAAGGCGCGCATCGGCAGTCGGCGGCCGAAGCGGAAGATCAGTACGGCGAGGACGGCGAGTAGCACGAGGCCGATCATGTCGTCGAAGATCTCCGCGGAGACGATC
>CAYOHN010000558.1:0-1768 GCA_964403735.1 uncultured Spirochaetales bacterium
GCGCGTCGCGCAGTCGGAGACGACGAAATCGAAGGACCGCGTCGAGCAGCTCGAAAAGGTGATCGCCGTCGACCAGCGGCCGATCGGCCGCACGCCGCGCAGCAACCCGGCGACCTACGTGAAACTATTCGACGAGATCCGCGACTTCTTCGCCGGCCTGCCCGAGGCGCGCATGCACGGCTTCAAGCCCGGCCGGTTCAGCTTCAACGTCAAGGGGGGACGCTGCGAGGCCTGCCAGGGCGACGGCGTCCGCCAGATCGAGATGCACTTCTTGCCGGACGTCTACGTCACGTGCGAGGAATGCCGGGGCCGGCGTTTCAACGAAGCGACGTTGACGGTGCTCTACAAGGGGCGCTCGATCGCTGACGTCCTCGATCTGACGATCGCCGAGGCGCTCGAGCTGTTCGCGGCGCATCCGCGCATCCGCCGGCCGCTCGAGCTGCTCGCCGATGTCGGTCTCGACTACCTGCATCTGGGACAATCATCGCCGACGCTCTCGGGCGGCGAGGCGCAGCGCATCAAGCTCGCCCGCGAGCTGGCCCGCCGCGGAACCGGACGGACCCTCTACATCCTCGATGAACCGACCACGGGCCTGCACTTCGACGACGTCCGGAAGCTGCTCGAGGTGCTCCAGCGGCTCGTTGCCGCGGGCAACACGGTGCTCGTCATCGAACACAACCTCGACGTGATCCGCAGCGCCGACTGGGTGATCGACCTCGGGCCCGAAGGCGGGCCGGAAGGGGGCCACGTCATCGCCACGGGAACGCCCGAGCAGGTGGCGCAGGTCCAGGCGTCCTACACCGGCCAGCACCTCGCGGCGGCGTTCGGCCAACCGGGAACGAGGGCAGCGGGACGCCGGCGGACGAAGCATCCGCGCCCGCTACGCTGATCGTCATGCGCTACGAAGGCCGTGTCTTCCGTCCGCCGTCCGAACACGACGCCTACATCCTGCAGGCGACGATCGGCTGCTCCCACAATCACTGTACCTACTGCGACATGTACCGGGACAAGCGCTTCCGCGTCCGCGATCTCGGCGAATCCCTCGAGGATCTGGAGCTGGCCGCGGCCGCAGCCGGCCCGCGGATCGAGAAGCTCTTCATCGCGGACGGGGACGCGCTCGTGATGCCGATCGGGCATTGGCTGTCGATCCTCGGTCGCGCGCGTGAACGATTCCCTCGCCTGCGGCGGGTCTCCTGCTACGCGATGGCGCGCAACGTGCTCGAGAAGAGCGACGAGGAGCTGGCGCGACTGCGCGCGGCCGGTCTCACGCGTCTGTACCTCGGGCCGGAGTCCGGAGACGATGTCGTCCTGAAGCGCATTGCCAAGGGCGGCACCTTTTCCGACCACGTCGAGGCGGCGCACCGGGCGCACGCCGCGGGTTTGGAAACCAGCGTCATCGCCCTGCTCGGAGCGGGCGGCGTCGATCGAAGCGCGCAGCATGCCGAGCGGACCGCCGCCCTCGTGACGGCGATGGACCCCGCCTACTTCGCCGCGCTGACGCTGACCGTCGTGCCGGGGACGCCGATCGCCCGCCTCGAGCAGACGGGGCGCTTCCAACTCCCGGACGTGCCCGCCCTGCTCGGCGAGCTGCGCACGATCGTCGACCAGGCCCGCCCGACGAACAGCGTCTTCCGGACCAACCACGCGTCCAATTACCTGCCGCTCCAGGGCCGCCTGCCGCAGGATCGGGAGCGCATCGTCCGCGTCCTCGATGCTGCCCTCGCCGGCGCCATCCCGCTCCGCCCTGAATCCGCCCGCGGCCTCTAGC
>CAYOHN010000559.1:0-1755 GCA_964403735.1 uncultured Spirochaetales bacterium
GTCATCCGGGGCTCCGCCCCTCCTGCCGAGCCCGGCGGCAGACCGCACGACCCGACATTTCTACTTTGTGGAAAACCCGACATTCCTAAATTGGGTTGACAGCTGAAAAGGGGCCTTTTCCTTCCTACTCCCACGTGGCTTACCGCCACCTCATCCCGCGGCTCGAGGAGGTCGAGCTGACCGGCCCGCCCGACCGACTGTGGTCGAGCCTGGTGGGCGGCGTGAAGCACCTGCTGATCAGGTACGAGGTTTCCTCCTGATCCCCACCGTTTGATCAAGGGCGCGGTACGATCGGGCCATGCCCTTGCGCGATCCGGCCGCACAGCGAATCGGAATCCGCACGCTCGCCGCCGTCTGCTCGGTGATGCTGAGCGCATGGGGCTGTTCGTGGACATTGCACGAGCCCGGCCCCCATCTCGCCCCCGAGTGGCACCACGAGGCATGGCGAGTGCACTGCGAGAGCGCGCAGACCCACGCCCCCGCGCCGGAAGCTGCCCCCGGCCCGCATCACGCCCGCTGGCTTTGGGGGCTCGACGAGTCGGGCAACGAGATCACGCTGGTCGGCGAGCTCGAGGACGGCTTCCTCGTCGTGCGCGGGGTGAAGACGGACAGCGGCGCGATCGCGGAGGAACCGGCCGTGACGATGCCTTGGCTGCGCGCCCGCTGCCTCGACACCCTCGAGCGGCGCGAAACGGACGAACCCCTCGAGCTGGGGCGGATCACCGCAGCACGCCTCGGCGAGCACTTCGAGGCGGCGATCGTCCTGCCGGGTGCAGCAGGCCCACACGGCCCCGTGCGCCGCATCGTGATCTTCGGCGACAGCCTCTCCGACACGGGCCTGCTGAAGCGGCGCCTGCGCGTCATGCCCGACG
This sequence comes from uncultured Spirochaetales bacterium, assembly GCA_964403735.1. GTDB lineage: Bacteria > Myxococcota_A > UBA9160 > UBA9160 > PR03 > CAADGG01. The sequence goes on from CAYOHN010000559.1 coordinate 873, forward strand.
CGCCCTATTGGTTGGGCCGCTTCAGCAACGGGCCGGTCTGGGTCGACTACATCGAGGCGCTCACGCCGCTTGCCGTGCAGAACCACGCGCACGGCGGCGCGGCGATCACGCGGCACGATCACCTGCCCGGAGAGACCCTGATCGACCAGATCAAGGCGAGTGGGCAGATGTTCGTGACGGGCAGTGTGGACCACCAGATCGACGACTTCCTCGACCGTGTGCTCAGCGACGGTCGGCTCGAAAGGCCGGAGGAAACGGCCTTCCTGATCTGGGCGGGCGCCAATGACTACATCTCGAAGGAGCCGATCTCGGGCGCGATCACGACCTTCCTCAACTCGCCGAAAGGCGCGAGCGGCTACCGACGGGTCGCAGACGAGGTGATCGATGCACTCGAGAAGCAGGCACGCCGGCTTCACGGGGCCGGCGCCCGCCGCCTCGCGCTGGGCGCGCTTCCCGACCTCGGCGAGACACCGATCGTGCTCCAGAACGACAGCTACCTGCCGCCCGAAGCGGTCGAGAGCGACGTCGAACGGCGCCTCGAGCTGTCACGACACCTGAGCGAGCTGACCGCCTATCACAACGCGAGCCTGGACGCGCTGGCCGAACGGCTTCGGCGAGATCTCTCGCCGACCGAGATCCTCGTCATCGACCCGAGCGGCGTGCTCGCCGGTGAAGTGGGCACCGGTCCACACGACGACCCGGAGCCGCCGCCGAGCCTCGGGTTCGACCTGGCACCCCAGAAACGGATCCTCGAGGGTGCCGACGGACGTCGGACGCTCCAGAGCAGCTGCTTCACCGGCTCCTATCTCGGGACAGACGATGCGTCGAAGGTGTGCGAGAACGAAGCGCGCGCGCTCTTCTGGGATGTCCCATCGGGAGGGGT
>CAYOHN010000560.1:0-1755 GCA_964403735.1 uncultured Spirochaetales bacterium
AAATGTGCTTGAGAGTGGGCACCGGGAATACGTCGTAGTCGAGGCCCTTTACGAACCCCAGCTCGGAGAAGGTGTACTCGGGCAGGGGGCGGCGACGGTCGTAGCGTTGGGCGAGATCGACGACCAGCTTGGTCGGGTGACCCTGCCCATCTTCCCGAAAGACCGGGAGCCCCCGGATCGCGAAGGCCGTGTCGTAGAACTGGCCGTCGTCGAAGCCGGTGAGATCGGCGGGCAGGGTGCTCACCCGGGCCGCGTCGTCGGTGGCCCTCAAGTGGTATCGCAGCGCGTCGCCGGGATAGAGGAAGTCGATGTCGGGCAGGTCGAAGAACCAGCGGTCGGGCACGAGCTGACCTTCGGAGTCGGTGACCGGACGGCCGACCACCTCACCACTCCACCGATCCGGCCCGGTGACTACGTTCTCGTCGACGATGCGCCCCGGCACCGCGCGCAGGGCGTCCTCGAAAAGGCCGTTCTTGTCGAGCAACCACACCAGACGCACGTCGTCGATCGTCGAGCCGAGGACGACCGGCGCGATCGTGGCCACCACCGAGTCGCCGGGTTCGATCGAGATACCAGCGCCGATGTCGCGAGCCATGTCGAAGGGAATGTCCAGCTCGTCGCGCAAGGCGGCCGAGCTGACGTCCACGTGCCCCGCCGGCGGGAAGCCGCTCTGGGCCAGGTGCGAGCGCAGGGCGGTGATGGTCGGCCCGTCCACGCGATACTTGACCACGCTCACGTCGTCGAAGACGGGCGCGGGCGTGGCGTCGTCGCCGGGCAGTCCCCAGGCGCGCGCCATGTCCCACACCCCGAGCGCGACCTGGATTTTCGTCGACCCGGGCAGCAGGAGATCGGTGAAGTCGTGGTGTCGCCGCGTCCAGCGCGGGGTGCCGTCGCCCACGTAGAAGAGACCGCGGTCGCGCCAGGGCGACCAGTGCTCGCCATCCACGCTGGAGCGCACGTGCCACACCGCGGTGATGCCGTTCTCGGGAATCAGGTGATCCCACATCGTGTAGCGCAGCTCCGCTCCCACGAAGTCGGCCCCGTCGTCCTCCGTACCGGGCAGGTCCCAGTCGATCTCCGGGCTCCAGATCTCGTTGCGCAGTGCGATGGGCTCATCGAATCGGTAGCCGAAGAGTCCGCTCACGCCGTCGGTGTAGTTGACGACCCAGCCGCCGGGAAAGCCGTAGCTCCAATTCATGGACAACGCGCCGGCAGCGCCAGTGGAGCACCACGGCGGCGGAATGATTCCCATATTACAGATCGGGTCCTGCTGGATCTGCCCCGCGTCCACGAAGCTCGCCACCGGCGTGCGGTTCTCGGCGCAGGGATCGAGCTCGCCCTCGTGGAAATCGGCGCGAGCGCGGAAGAAGTCCCCCGCGAAGGGCTGCAGTGTGGGCGCCCAATCCCCGAATCCCGTCTCGAAGTCCTCGAAGAAAGCGCTCTCCGACCACACCACGGAGACGTCGTCCACCTGTACCGCGCCGGCGACGGCCGAGCCCAGTCCGTCCTCGTTGGAGACGGCGGCGTCGGAGACGAAACGCATCCGTAGGACGATCTCGTCGCCGGCGTAGCCGCCGTAGTCGTCGCCCGCGTAGACGATGGGGTCGGCGCCCAGGTCCGAGTAATGCAGACCCGGTGCGGGGAAGACGTCCCCCGCTTCGCGATTCGTCCCCGAAGTGCGGTAGACGGTGACCCAGGTCCCGGCCGAGTCGTAGGCCACCTCGAAGAAGTCCCCGCCCGGTTCGGCCGCGGCCC
>CAYOHN010000561.1:0-1745 GCA_964403735.1 uncultured Spirochaetales bacterium
ATGCCGAGGGTATCCGCGCATCCGAGCTGACCCGGCTGATGCGCATCGGAGTCGATCGCCAGCTTCGCGCCGGCGTCGACGGCCTTGCGCACGTACTCGTCCTTCAGGTCCAGCCGCTCCGGCAGCGCATCGATCTCGAGCACCGTGCCGGTCTCCACCGCCGCCTGCACGACGGCGTCGATGTCGAGCGCCACCGGCTCGCGGCGACCGAGGATCCGCGCGGTCGGATGGAACAGGATGTCGACGTGCGGATTCTCCATCGCGCGCAGCACCCGGCGCGTGGCCTCGTCGCGCGATTGATGGAACGCGCTGTGGATCGCCGCACCCACCACCTCGAGCTGCGCGAGCGCGTCGTCGGCGATGTCGAGACTGCCGTCGGCGCGGATGTTCACCTCGGCGCCGGACAGGATCCGGAAGCCGCGCCGCTTGCGATCGAGCCGCGCGATCTCCTCCGCCTGCTCGAGCAGCCGCGCCTCGTCGCTGCCGCCGGTCATCGCGAGGTCGCGCGTGTGGTCGGTGATCGCGATGTACTCGAGGCCGAGTTCCTGCGCGGCGTCGGCCATCTCGTCGATCGACGCACTGCCATCGGTCCAGTCCGTCTGGATCTGCAAATCGCCGCGCAGGGCGCCGTGCTCGATGAGGCGCGGCAACCGGTCATCGCGCGCCGCGTCGATCTCGCCGCGCTGCTCGCGCAGTTCCGGCGGGATCCACGTCAGGCCGAGCGCTTCGTAGAGTTCCTCCTCGCTGCGTCCGGCAATCCGCTCGTCGCCGCGGAACAGCCCGTACTCGTTGAGTTTGAGCCCGCCCTTCTGCGCGATCCGGCGCAGCTCGACATTGTGCGCCTTGCTGCCGGTGAAGTACAACAGCGCAGCGCCGAAGTTGTCCTCGCGCACGGCGCGCAGATCGGCGTCGATGTTGTCCTCGAGCCGGACCAGCGCCTTGGTCTTGCCGTGCCCGTGCACGTGCACGACCTCCGGCATCGCCGCGAACGCCTCGGTGATGCTCGCGGGGTCGCGCGCGACGACGAGGAAATCGAGATCGCCGATCGTCTCCTTGCCGCGGCGGATCGAGCCGGCCACCGCGGCGTGCCGCACGCCGGGCAGCGCCGCGAGTCGTGCCTCGATGTCGCGCGCCCGTGGCAACACCGTTCCGAGTAGCTGGCGGCCACGCGCCCCGGAGACGAAGCCGATGCTCTCGAGCAGCCGCGCCTCGGTCTTCTCGCCGAAGCCCGGCACGTCGCGCACCCGGCCCGCGTGGCACGCGCGCTCGAGCTCGCGCACGTTGCCGCTCCCGAGCGCGTCGTGCAGCGCGCGCACGCGCTTCGCGCCGAGCCCCTCGACGGCGGTCAGCGCGAGGATGTCGACGGGCCGCTCCCGGCGCAACGCCTCGAGCTCCCGCAGCTTGCCGGTGCGCAGCAGCTCCTCGATCCGCTCGGCGATGCCGGCGCCGATCTCCGGCAGCTCCTCGATGCCGGCGGCCCCTGCCCCGTCCCCGATCTGCGCGAGCGGCCGGTCGAGCCCGGCCACCACCTGCGCCGCCTTCTCGAAGGCACGCGGCTTGAAGGCCACGCCGTCCATCTCGAGGAACGCCGCCATCTCGCGCAGCGCGCGGGCCACCTCGGCGTTGGAAACGGACCGGCGACGACGGGTCATCGTTGCCGGGATCTTGGCCCCGCCCCCGCCCGTCAACCAAGGGGCCGGGTTCGTTCGTCAACTTTTCCCCCGGCGGGGGAAAAGTTGACGAAC
>CAYOHN010000562.1:0-1739 GCA_964403735.1 uncultured Spirochaetales bacterium
GGCTTCGGCGTCGCCATCAGGGGTTTCTCCTCGTTCCTTGGCGAGCTGCTGGAGGGCGTCGTCGATCTCTTCGGCGGCCCTGTCAATGTGCGCATCGAGAAGCGCCTCGATCGCGTAGATATCGGTCTGTCCGAGAAGGGAGCGGGCGCTGTGCTTCGGCAGCGCTCGAACGTGGCTTCTCACGCAGCTGAGGCACTCGTGCATGGCGCCGAAAGCCACGTCGACGTCGACGAGGCGCTTCGTTCGCTCCTGCAAGTCGATCTCCGCCGCGAGCGCGAGAGCCTGCTCTTTCCGCCGGCGCGCCTCGTAAATCGTCATGCCGGCGTCGCCGGCGCGAAGGCCAGCGATCTCGGCGGTCAGCGCCGCCACCTCCTGCGCGTGGCGTTGTTCGATCTTCGCCAGCTCGGCGGCATGGTCTCGGTCGCGCAGCCATCGGGCAGCGGCCACAGGATCGACGCGCCACTCGGTGCCGGCGGGGCCGCGGCCAGGGACCTTCTCCGCCGGGCAGCCAGCCTCGATCGCCGCGGCGAGAGTGTCACGAGCGATGCCCAATCTGGACGCGCACGCCGTCATGGTCAGATCCTTGTCCTGCATATGCCTTACCTCCCCCGGGGCGAGCCCGGAAACTAGCTGGGGCGAGCGGTCCCCCGGCCCCCGCAGGGACAATGCCCAGGAAGAACCTCGTAAGTCCCCGTCCCTGCTACGCTTTTCCCGTTTCCGCCTGCTGTCTAGCCATTGTCCAGCGTCGACAGCCCGAGCCCGGCGCGATGCCGAGCCCGGGCGAATCGGCAAGCTAGAACGGAAAGTCATCCGGCAGCGCCTTGCTCTCCGCCGGTTCCCAGGGCTCCGCGTTCCACGACGGGTCGTGGTACGGCTTCACTTCGCGATAGAAGGCCAGCCTTTCGGCGTTCTCGCGGTGCAGCACTTCAGGTTCGTGCTTCCAGCTTGAGAACACGTTCGAGCCGATGCACCACTTCGTCCGGTGTTCCTGGCACGTCATCCAGTGGCACGAGCCGACGTTCAAGCAGTCGTCCACGCCACCGCAGACCGGGCACAGTCCGAAGTATCCGCCGCCTTCCGCGAGTGTTTCCTTGAGTCGTTCCATGGTCTCGTTCCCCTTCTCGTGCGCCCGTGGGCGCGTTGCGCGGCCGATGCCGCAGTGAATCAATCCTCGGTGTCGCCGCGGGCCTGCGCCTTCAGCTCTCGGACGCGCTCGCTTGCGCGCTGCGCCGAGGCCCAGGCTTCACGGGCCAGCGTTTCGAACTCGCGCGCTTCCTGAAGTTTCCGCGCGAGGAACTGCTCGACAGCATCGCCGGTCAGCTCGTCGTCGAAGTCGTCGCCGTGTTCCGTCATCGCCTGCCCTTTTCTTTGCCCGGTGCCTTCAGCCCTTCGAACCCGCGCAGATCATCGAGCCCGATCGACCGACGACCGTCGACGGGAACACCGTCTTCAGCGCGGTGTTGGTCGGCATCGTGGCCTTCGCCGGCCGGCGGTAGCGGTCGTGCCGGCGCTGCGATCGCGCCGAGGAAACGGGTGCGCTCGGATGCCGTGCACAGCTTCCAGAGCGCGAGCAGCTCTTGAAGAGGGTCAAGCCGCATTCGTCGGCCCTCCAGGATCGGTTCTGCGCGGCGATCGTCGCTTGGTCTGACCTACGGGCCGGTGGCGACCCGTTGATCGCGGCACCGACCGCAGCCGCAGCGGTTCCGCCGGCGGGGTCGGAATTCCGGCTTCCTCGAGCA
>CAYOHN010000563.1:0-1739 GCA_964403735.1 uncultured Spirochaetales bacterium
ACAGGACGACCATCGAGACCAGCGTGAGGACGATGAGGAGTTCGATGAGGACGAGACCGGCGCGTTGCATCACAGGACCATGTTGCGGCGCCCGTCGTTGGGTTCGCCGGCGCGGGCAACTCCTGCCCAGTCGCGCCGGGCACCGGCCAACCCAGGACGCGCGGCGTGACAACCCAACGGTAGACCGCGGACTGCGAGCTACGAGCCACCGCGTCCGTCCTGGAGGTACGGCAGCGCCAGATCATAGCCCAGATCACGTGCGATGCGCACCGCCTCGAAACGATCCGAAGCACCGAGTCGCATGAAGAGCATTGCTGCATGCGACTTCACCGTCTCCGTACCCAGCCCGAGCGACTCGGCGATCTCGCGGTTGCCGAGCCCGGCCAACAGGCCACCGAGGACGTCCTGCTCGCGGGGCGTCAACGCTAGCGGCGCGGAAGTCGCGGGGAAACTGCGCTCACTCGGCTCCCTCAGGACGCGGTCGATCTCGAGCAGGATGTGGTGCGGGTCCGTCTCCTTCGAGAAGAAACCTGCGGCCCCACTCCGACGAACCGCCTCGACGATCGCCGGCGCGTCCGCGGTCGACAGGACGACGAAGGGAACGCCTAGGTCCATGGCGGCCGCGCCGAGGTCGAGCCCGAAGCCGTCGGGAAGCAGCAGATCGACGATCATCAGCCGTGTTCGCCGGGTCAGCAGCCGGCGGGCGCTCTCGAGATCGCTCGCCTCGGCGATCGGTTCGCGCGGTCGCGCGAGCCGCCAAGCGGCCACGAACCCGAGTCGGAAGAGCGGATGGTCGTCCACGACGAGCGCTGGAAGGCTCCGGAAATCGCCCTCGTGACGCGCCATCAGACGTACACCAGCACGACGGTCCCGGAAGCGTCGGACCGCTCGATCGCCACACGGCCACCGACGAGCTCGGCCAGTCGCGAGGCGATCTGGAACCCGTAACCGTGCAAGCCGGAGGCGAGCGAATCGGTCGAGTCCCGCGTCATCCCGGGGCCATCGTCCGCCACGATTACCAGGCCGTCGTACACGCGAACCGTCACCGAAGTCCGCGCATACCTGACGGCGTTGTCGATGACGTTGCGAAGCGCCCGTTCGAGTAGGGCGTGCGGAACCCGACGGTCGAACCGCTTCTCTATCTCGACGGCCAGCGCCACCGAAGATCGCGCCGCCACCGACGCCACGACGTCCTCGACCAGACCCGCCACGTCGACCGGCCCGGCCCCGGGCGCGGGGAGCGCTTCCGGGCTCCGCATGAGCACCACGAGGTCGCTCGTCATGCTCCGCGCCCGCTCGATCTCGCGATCGACGAGGTCCGCGGTGGCGGCGGGGAGGATGACGTCGCCACCGGCAAGCGTCCGTCCCTGGGTCAGTACCGTCGCGATCGCCCTGAGATCCGTGCGAACGTCGTGCGCGAGCGCGCCGATCGCCGTGGCCAACCGCGCCTCGCGCCTGCGGGCCGTCTCGACGAGATGTCGCACGGCGGCCAGCAGGTGGTCGAGCTCGACGACCCTGTGCTGGGGGGCGTTCGGCAGATCGTTGCCGGTATCGGCGATGTGTTCGATGCGGGCCGCAGCCGCGAAGATCGGCGCCGTCACGGCGTCAGCGAGCAGCCGCGCGATCACGAAGCAGAACACGAAGAGCACGGCGGCTCCGACGAGGAAGCCGACCACGAACGCCGCAGAGGACCATGCGGCGGGTGCGAGGGACGAGATCCACACGAGCGCCGGGGCCAG
>CAYOHN010000564.1:0-1729 GCA_964403735.1 uncultured Spirochaetales bacterium
CCTTGAAGACGTTCCGGATGTGCTTGGTGACGACCGAGCGCTCCCGCCCGAAGAGTTCGGCCATCTACACCTGGCTGAGCCAAACGGTCTCCCGCTCCAGCCGGACGTCGACCCGGACCTCGCCGTCAGGCGCCTCGTAGACGATGACCTCGCCGCGGGGCTCCGTCCCCATCTCATCGGCCATCAGGCAACCCTCCTGAGGGATCCGCTTCTCGGAGACCGTGACTGGGTGTTGCGCCCTCCGCCCGCTCGGCAGCTGGCATATCAGGGGCGATCTCCGGTCCATGGGCGACCTGCCCGCCTACGCTCTCCAGCCAGGGGAGAGCGACCTCTTCGACGTCAAACTCGGTGAAGGCCCGCATCACGCCTTTTCCCAGAGCGCACGCAGCGGGACAGCGTGCAGGCCGTCTCCGAAAGAGATGGTGGCGCTCCCGTCGTAGAGCACGACCCCGGCGGCGAAGCGCTTCCCCGCGGCGTTTCGAAGTTTGCGCAGCCCCCGAAGATCGCGTTCCGTCACCGTGGCCGCCGCCTTCACTTCGACGCCGGCTACGGCCGACTGGCCCTGCTCCAGCACGATGTCCACCTCGAAGTCGTCGCGATCCCTGAAGTGGAAGAAGCCGATCGGAATCGGGCGCCCGCTCGCCTGGCGACGAAGCTCCTGCAGCACGAACGTCTCCAGCATCGGTCCGAGTGTCGTTCGATCCTTGTCGAGCGCAACCGCGCCGATCCCGAGCAGCGCGCAGGCTACGCCCGTGTCGCCGATGTGGAGCTTGGGGCGCTTGACCATCCGGCTCAGGCGGTTGGTGTGCCACGCAGGCAACCGTTCGAGCAGGAATACGCGCTCCAGCAGCGTGACGTAGTCGTGGATGGTCTGGCGGGTCAACTCGAAGGGCGACGCAAGATCCATCACGTTGATCAGGGTGGCGGTATGGCTCGCAGCGAGCGCGAGCAGTTTGGGCAGCGCGTCGAACGAGTGAATGCGAGCGAGGTCGCGCACGTCGCGCTGGATCTGCGTGTCCACATAGTCGCGGCACCAGGCGGCGGCGCGGGCCGCGCTGCGCCGCGCGAGCGCGGCCGGATAGCCGCCTGCGACGATGCGGCGGGCGAGGTCGGCGCCGAGGCGCTCAGACACCCCGGTGCGGAACCGGCCGGCGAACAACGCGTCGAGGAAGCGGGGCCGCACGCGCTCGATTTCGGTTTGCGCGAGCGGATGCAGGCGCAGCAGGCCCATGCGCCCAGCGAGGGAATCGGCGAGTCGGGGCACGAAGAGCACGTTGGCCGATCCGGTCAGGATGAACCGTCCCGCGGTTCTGCGCCGGTCGATGGCAGCCTTGAGCGAGGCGAATATCTCGGGTACGCGCTGCACCTCGTCGAGGATGGTCTTCGCGGGCAGGCTGGAGACGAAGCCCACCGGGTCGTTGCGTGCCGCTGCGAGGATGGCCTCGTCGTCGAACGAGATGTAGCCGTACCGGCGGGGCTCGCCGACGGCGCGGGCGAGCGTCGTCTTGCCGCTCTGACGCGGGCCATGAATCAGGACGGCCGGCGTGTCGCGAAGCGCCTCCCGCAGGCGGGGCGTGAGATGACGAGGATAGGGCTCGACGGTCCGGGGCATGCCGGACAGGTACCTGGCCGAGCGGCTGAATGCAAGAATCGATATCGGCTGAACGCTAAATTTTGCGCCGGCTAAACGCAATTTCCCGGAGCGGCCGATCGCCAGACTGCGGGGGGG
>CAYOHN010000565.1:0-1721 GCA_964403735.1 uncultured Spirochaetales bacterium
TGGCCGCGGAGTTCTGCCATGGCGCGATCCCGTTCCGCCTCGCTGTAGCAGTAGCGCGTCTCCTTGCGGTTGCGCACCCGGAACAGCGGCGTCTCGAGGATGTAGACGTGCCCCTTCAGCACGAGTTCCTCGAAGTAGCGCAGGAAGTACGTCAGCAGCAGGTTCCGGATGTGCATCCCGTCGACGTCGGCATCCGTGGCGATGACGACTCGCGCGTAGCGCAGGCCGTCGATGCCGTCCTCGACGCCGAGCGCGCGCATCAGGTTGTAGAGCTCTTCGTTCTTGTAGATCGCGTCGCGCTTCAGGCCGTGGCAGTTGAGCGGCTTGCCGCGCAGCGAGAACACGGCCTGCGTCTCCACGTCGCGGCTCTGGACCATCACGCCGCCGGCGGAATCGCCCTCGGTCAGGAAGATCGTCGTGTCGTCGCGGCGCCGGGCCTTGGCGTCGTCGTAGTGCATCCGGCAGTCCGTCAGCTTGGGAATCCGGATCGCGACCTTGCGCGCTCGGTCGCGTGCGTCTTTCTTGATCGCCGAGAGTTCCTTTCGCACCCGCTCGTTCTGGCGGACCTTCTCGAGCAGTCGCTCGGCATCGTCTCTGTGCTCGTGGAGCCAGCGGACGATGCGATCCTTGACGGCGGGCACGATCCAGGTACGGACTTCGATCGAACCGAGCTTGGTCTTGGTTTGCGCCTCGAAGACGGGATCCTGGAGCTTGATCGCGATGGCGCCGACCAGACCGTCGCGAACGTCCTCGCCGGCAAAATTCTTGCCCGCGAACTCGTTGACCGCCTTCAGCAAGCCCTCGCGGAACGCGCTCTGGTGGGTGCCGCCATCGTGCGTGTGCTGGCCGTTGACGAAGCTCCAGTAGGTCTCGCCGTAGGCGTGCGTGTGGGTGAACGCGAAGTCGAGTCGTTCCTGAGCCTCGTGTACGATCGGGTAGAGCGGCTCCTCGGTGCCCATCTCGTAGGCGAGCAGGTCTCCGATGCCGCCTGCCGAGTGATATTTCTGGCCCCCGTAGTCCAGCGTCAGGCCGGCGTTGAGGAACGCGTAGTAGCGCAGGCGCTGCGCGATGAACTCCTCGCTCCACGCGTATGAGCCGAAGATCTCCGGATCCGGCGCGAAGCGCACCCATGTGCCGTCGCGCGCCTGGGCCTCCTTTCCCGTTTTGTCCTCGACGATTCGGCCGCGCTCGAAGGCGGCGCGGCGGAACTTGCCTTCCCGCCAGCTCTGCACGTCGAAGCGGCTCGAGAGCGCGTTCACGGCCTTCGTCCCGACGCCGTTCAGGCCCACCGAGAACTGGAACACGTCGTCGCTGTACTTGCCGCCCGTGTTGATCTGCGACACGCAGTCGACGAGCTTCCCGAGGGGAATACCGCGACCATAATCGCGGATCTCCATCGCATCGCCATCGCGACGCAGCTCGATCCGCTTCCCGGCGCCCATGATGAACTCGTCGATCGCGTTGTCGACGACTTCCTTGAGCATCACGTAGATGCCGTCCTGGGGATGCGAGCCGTCGCCCAGCCGACCGATGTACATGCCGCTGCGCAGCCGGATGTGCTCGAGCGCATCGAGCGTCTTGATCGACGCTTCGTCGTACGTCTTGCGAGCGCGCGCCATGCTCTCCCCCCACCGCGTAGGGTGAGCGATGCCCTCCCGAGACGTCAAGCCGTCAACCAGGGGGCCGGGTTGGAATGTCAACTTTTCCGGCCATGGCCGGAA
>CAYOHN010000566.1:0-1715 GCA_964403735.1 uncultured Spirochaetales bacterium
AATGATATAGAATCATCACCGGCTATCGGAAATGATGGAACAATTTTCGTCCAGCGTCGACGCACCACGAGTGCACGCTCGAGATCGCCCTGCTGAGGCAGAAGGCGCATCAGCGCCTCGAGCGCCGTGCGCTGATCGGGTCGGCGTTCGAGCACCTGCTCGAACGTCGCGACCGCGCGCGGCACGAAGCCGCCCGACTCGAACGCCAGGCCGAGGCCGCAGAGGACGACCTCGCGTTGCTCGTCGTCGAGGTCGTTTCTCAGGTTGAGGTTCTGGTACATGGTGATCGCGCGCCCGATCTCTTCACGACGTCGGTAGATCTCAGCCAGGCCCAGATAGGCCTCGACCTCGCTGCTGTCGTTGCGGACGATTGCGGTGAGGTCCTCCTCCGCGGCCTCTTCCCGACCGGAGACGAGATTTCGCAGCGCGCGGCGAAAGAGCCGCTCGGGCGACCCCCCCGATCGTCGTCCGCGTCGAAACGCCCCGAAAACACCCACGGCCGCTAGCGCCCTCCCCGCGCCCCGAGCTTCGCGGGACCCGGCTCGGCGCGGACATCGGTGGGCGGGCCGGGGAGTTCGACCTCGATCGCTTTGTTGCGGAAGTCGCGCAGCTCGTTCTCGAGGCCGTGGACGGCCTTTCGCAGCCGCCGCAGCTCGAGCCGGTCGCGCACCAGCACGAACCCGAGATAGGCCCCCGCCACCAGCAGGCCCAGCGTCCAGGCCAGCAGCACCACCAGCCAGATCGGCCTGGGTTCGGTTTCACCCAGCAGGTAGTGCACGCTCACGGGTACGCCGTTGGTGCTGGCGAAGTTCCAGCCGACCACCATCAGGCCCACGAAGAGCGCCACCCCCAGCACCCTGCGAATCAAGACCATCTACGTGGCCCCCCTCTCCCGAATGGCGTCAGTCGTCGCTCGCGTCGCTGTCGTCGGGCAGCGGATCCGGTGCATTGTCCACCATCTCCTTCAACTCCTTGCCGACCTTGAAGAACGGGGTGCGCTTGGCGCTGATGTGCACCGGCTCACCCGTCTTCGGATTCCGCCCGTCGCGCGCCTCGCGGATCTTCACCTGGAAGCTCCCGAAGCCCCGGATCTCGATCCGGTCACCGGTGCGCAGCGCCTCGATCATCGAGTCGAAGATCGTGTTCACCACGACTTCGGTGTCCTTCTTGGAGATGTGCGGCGTGCGCCGGGCCACCTCCTCGATCAGTCCGCTCTTGGTCATTCCTGCTCCCTGGCTTCGTGCTGCGGTGGGCATGTCACCGGCGAGGCCGGGTACCCCTCTCCGACCGCAGCCCTGACCCGAAGATCCCGAACGCAGCCGCGCTGCGGAGCGCTTGCGTCCGTGCGGTGGGAGGGGCCGGGCGGCGGCGCTTGCCCCCGACCGACCCCTCCTCGCGCAGTCACCTCGCCCGCTCCTACTCCTCGCCGTCTTCGGACTTGGCGGCGAGCTTCTCGGCCAGCAGGTCGCCGAGAGTCGTGGTCTGACTCTGGGACTGCTTGGCGGCGAGCTCCTTGAGCGCTGCGCGCTCCGCCTTGTCGTCGACCGCTCGGATCGAGAGCGAGATCTTGCCTTCCGCCGGATCGACCTTCACGACGAGGGCCGTCACCTCCTGGCCCTCCTTGAAGTGCTCCGCCGGATTCTCGACGCGCTACGCGGCCAGCTCGGAGCTGTAGACCAGCCCCTCGACGACCTCGTCGAGCTTCACGAACACCC
>CAYOHN010000567.1:0-1714 GCA_964403735.1 uncultured Spirochaetales bacterium
ACACCGCGACCACGGCGACGAGCAGCGGCGACAGCGCCAGCACCAGCAGCGCGAGTTGCCACGAGATCAGCAGCATCGTCGCGATGCCTGCGACGACGAAGAGCACGGCCTCGACGACGTCGCCGAGCAGCACCCGGAGTGCGTGGTGCGACAGGACCGCGTCGTTCAGCGTTCGCGTGAGAGCGTCGCCGCGGCGCAGCTCGTGGTGGGCGCCGAGCGGCAGCGAGAGCAAGGTGCCGGCCATCTGCCGCTGCACGTCGATCAGGACCCGTCCGAGTGCCCACTCGGTCAGATACACCGATCCGAAATGCGTCAGCGGCAACAGGAAGGCGAGCAACAGTCCCGCGAACAGCAACCCGGACAGGCGCTCCGAGAACGACAGCCCGGGCGCCGGCGCCGCCGAGGTCGCATCGTCCGGATCCGCCGGATCGACGTGACGGCCCGGAGTGACGGGCTCGGCCCCGCGCACGGCGCCCGGGAGCGCGCGCGTCACCAGGGACTCGAGTCCCGGCCACGAGAGCTTCGACGGGGCCTCGCGCACGTCGCTGCTCGCCACGGGCAGTACGTCGTCGATCAGCGGCTTGATCAGCCAGGTCCGCCCCATCCGCGCGCCGGAGTAGAGACCGGCGCTCACGATCGCTGCGATCAGGACGAACGTGTAGGGACGTGCGTACCCGATCAGACGGAGCAGCGGCGATCGGTGCATGATGCCCCCGCGGACGCTTGGACTCGGACCGAGATCCGTCGCGCTCGGCGAACGCTCGAGCATCCCGTTCTCGAGCAGGCGGCTCCCGAGCCTCCGGGTCCCGAGGCTCCGGGTCCCGAGCCTCCAGTTCCCGAGGCTCCAGTTCCCGAGGCTCCGGGTCTAGGACTCGACGTCACCCGGTGTCAGCGCAACTCGGACAAGATGGCCTCGCCGGCGCGCCAGCCTAGCAGGCAGTCGCCTTCCACCCCCAGTACGCCCATCTGCTCACGCGGGAGTCGGAACACCGAGGGCTTCGAGAGCAAGCGCAGGTCGATCTCGCCCGGCCAGCCGGCGCCGGGGGGCGGATCCTCGAGAGCCAACTCGTCGTCCCAGCCGGGTCGCGGGAGCGGCGCCAAGAGCCGCACGCGCTCGCGCGCGAACGGCATCAGGCCGAGGATCCCCTCGGCGACCTCGCGCTCGAGCTGGGTGTCCTCCTCGACGCCGGACGGGAGCAGGAACGAAGCGACCACCACGACTTCCCGTCCCTGCCGGTCGGGATGAACCGAGATGCGCAGCAGGTTTGCACCGTCGAGGGCGTCGCGCGCATCTCGTACGCGCAACACGCGTCTTGCCATGCCCTCGGGCAATGCTTCGCTCGGCATGCGCAGCGCGACCCATCCGCGCTGGCGCAGCGGTGGCGCGTTGGGCAGGAAGTCCGGGATCTCGCCCTCGCCCGAGGCGGCGAGCCAGTCGCGGAGCGGTCCGAGCGGCGTGTTGAGCACCAGAGCGCGGCCGCACCAGAGTTCGTCCGACAGCGCGGGTTTGACGCCGGCGAGTTCGCCGACCGACACCAGTTCGAAGCGGCTCGGCAGCAGCCGGATCTCGCCGTGGAGAGACTGCAGGCGCCGGCGCAGCAGTCCGAGCAGCGAGTCGTCGGGCGGGAGCAGCCGCGGGCTCTATTCGGGCGACACGGTTAGCCTGGGCACGTTTCCGGCGGGCACGAACCTAGCCTTCATGCTGGCGGCCAAC
>CAYOHN010000568.1:0-1705 GCA_964403735.1 uncultured Spirochaetales bacterium
CGGCCGAGTAGGCCTGGCTTTTCGTAGCGGCATCGCAGGCCGATTCGGTCGGCGACGAGGTCGGTCAGCGCCGCCGCCACACCGCCGACCAGCGCGTGGCCGAAGCCGTCGGTGTAGCCCCTGAGAAACGGCAGCTCGCGCGCCATGCGCAGGAAGCCGTCCTTCTCGTGCGCGCGCTCGAAGCAGAACGCGTCGCCATGCGCGATCAGCGAGCGTCGCAGATCGGTGGCGGAGGAGCAGTGGATCGGCTCGCCGTTGCGGCGCACGCCCCCGCCCGCCCAGCCCACGGTCCGTTCGCCGAGCGCCGGCAGGTCGATGACGCCGAGCACCGGCACGCCGTCCTCGAGCCGCGCGACGAGCGTCGAGAACAGCGGGATCCCGCGCGAGAACGCGATCGTGCCGTCGATCGGGTCGATGATCCACGCGGCGCCGGTCTTCGGGTCGCCCTCGGCGCCGTACTCTTCGCCGAGGATCGCTGCGTCCGGGTCGCCGGCCTGGAGCACGCGGCGGATCGCCTGCTCCGCCGCGCGATCGGCCTCGGTGACCGGGGAGCCGTCGGCCTTGGTCTCGACGTCGACGCGGCGGAAGCGCGGCAGGATCTCGGCGCGCGCGGCATCGACGGCCTGTTCCGCCAGCGCGGCGAGGCGGGCGAACGCGGCGTTCCTGGGGGAGCCGGCGGGATCGTTGGACATGGCGCGACGCAGGGTACCATCATGGCTCGCCGGAGGTCACCATGTCCCCGCCCGCCGCCCCGAACGGCCTCGCCGAGCGCCTCGGCTTCGCCGCCACCGACCGCGTCGCCGTCGTCCACGCCGACGACATCGGCATGTGTCATGCGGCAAACGACGGCGCGTTCGAAGCGCTCGAGCAGGGCGTCGTGACGTGTGGCTCGATCATGGTCCCGTGTCCGTGGTTCCCCGAAGCCGCGGCGCGCGCGCGAGCGAATCCCGGCGCCTACGACCTCGGCGTGCACCTGACGCTGAACTCGGAGTGGCCGCACTACCGCTGGGGACCCGTGGCGGGTCGCCGCGCCGTGCCGTCGCTGCTCGACGACGAGGGCTATCTGCCACGCACGGCGCTCGAGGTGGCGCAGCGCGCGAAGCCTGCCGAAGTCGAGACGGAGCTGCGCGCGCAGATCGAGGCGGCGCTGGCCGCCGGCATCGACGTGACCCACCTCGACTCGCACATGGGCACCGCGTTCTTCCCGCCGTTTCTCGACAGCTACGCGAAGCTCGCGCAGGAGTTCCGGGTCCCGGCGATGGCGGTGGTGCCGGATCCGCAGGCGCTCGCGCGCGCGGGCCTGGCCGGCGCCACCGACACCATCCGGCGTGTCGTCGAGCTGCTCACCGATGCCGGCATGCCGATCCTCGACGCGATCGACGCCAACTCGCTGGGCTTCGCGCCCGGCGAGGGCGAGGCGCACAGCCGGAGCCGGCTCGACGGACTCGGCGCCGGCGTCACGTACTTCATCATCCACCCGGCGCGCGATGGCGAAGAGCTGCGTGCGATCGCGCCCGATCACCACGCCCGCAGCTTCGAGCACGAGTTCTACGGCAGCGCCCGCGGCCGCGCGGCGCTGGCCGACGCGGGGATCCGCACCGTCGGCATGCGCGCACTCCGCGACCTGCTGCGCTGAGCGTCAAGAAAGGGGCCGGGTTGGATTCGTCAACTTTTGCCCGACGGGCAAAAGTTGACGAATCCAACC
>CAYOHN010000569.1:0-1689 GCA_964403735.1 uncultured Spirochaetales bacterium
CGATGCCCGTCCCCGGCGGCACCACTTTGAAGTTCTCGAACGCGCGCTGGCCCCAGCGCAGAAATGCATAGCGCTCGCGGTTGCGCTCGTACTCGAGTTCCACGTTGCGCTCGAAGGCCGCCGCCGAGCCGAACGCATCGACCTGCACGGAGTGGTCGATGACGAGCTCCACCGGTTGCAGCGGGTTGATCTTCTTGGCGTTGCCGTCGAACCCAGCCATCGCGTCGCGCATCGCGGCCAGATCCACGACGCACGGGACACCGGTGAAGTCCTGGAGCACCACGCGCGCCGGGCGGAACGGAATCTCGCGGTTCGGCTCCGCGCCCGCCTCCCAGCGGGCCAACCCTTCGATGTGCTCGATTGTCACGCTGCGGCCATCCTCGTGGCGAACCAGGTTCTCGAGCAGCACGCGCAGCGAGAACGGCAGTCGACCGACCGGCAACCCGCGCTCCGCGAGCGCGGCCAGCGCGAAGTACCCGTACTCCCGATCCCCTACGCGAAGCGTGCGCCGTGCGTCGAAGCTGCTCATCGAATTCCTCCCCTGCTCGATCGGAAGAGCCCGGCCGGCACGCGTGCGGCAAGGACCTGCCTACAAGCTAACGGTTCTGCGCTCGCGCGTGAAACACGGCCGACGGGAATCTTCGGGTCCCGGAGTGCCGATCCCGGCGAATCGGCGCTACGCTTTGGCTTTCGCTGGGTGTGGCCGCGAGCACGGCCTGAGACGCGGCTCTCGCTCCACGGTGGAGCGGGCGCGCCGCGGAGCCCCCGAACCTGATCCGGCCAAGTCTCGCGGACGTCCGTCGCTTCGCTCGAAGCCACGGCGCTCGCGGCGGCGGAACCGGCGTAGGGAAGCGACATGGCCAATCCCGTTTCTTCGTCCCCCGAACTCCTCTCGACGCTGACACGCACGCCGTTGCCGGGCTCCAGGAAGATCTACGTCGAGGGCACACAGCCCGGCGTGCGCGTGCCGATGCGGGAGGTGCGGCAATCTCCGACGCGCGCCACGGGTCCCGACGGCGCCGTGGTGCTCGAGGAGAATCCGCCGATCGCGCTATACGACACGTCGGGCCCGTACACGGATCCCGACGTCGAGATCGATGTCCGGCGCGGGCTGCCGGCGCTGCGCGGCGACTGGATCCGCGCGCGCGGGGACATCGAGACCCTCGACGGACCGAGCGCCCCGGCCGCCCGCGACAGCGAACACGACCCGCGCCTGGCCGCGCTCCGCTTCGAACGCACGCGGCCGATCCTGCGCGCCGCGCCGGGCCGGCGCGTCACGCAGATGCACTACGCACGGCGCGGCGAGATCACGCCGGAGATGGAGTTCGTCGCGATCCGCGAGAGCCAGCGCCTCGAGCGCCACCGCGAGCTCGCGGCTCAGCACGCCGGCGAATCCTTCGGCGCGGCCATCCCCGCCGAGATCACACCTGAGTTCGTGCGCGACGAGATCGCTCGCGGACGGGCCATCCTCCCGGCCAACATCAATCACCCCGAACTCGAGCCGATGGCGATCGGGCGCAACCTGCTGGTGAAGATCAACGCCAACATCGGCAACTCCGCCGTCACCAGCTCGATCGAGGAAGAGGTAGAAAAGCTGGTGTGGGCGACGCGCTGGGGCGGCGACACCGCGATGGATCTCTCGACCGGCAAGCACATCCACGAGACCCGCGAGTGGATCCTGCGCAACAG
>CAYOHN010000570.1:0-1684 GCA_964403735.1 uncultured Spirochaetales bacterium
GACGCTGGCCGAGCAGGTGCCGGTGCGCACCGGCTGCGAGGTGACCAATGTCGAGACCAGTGTGGACGGCGGTCGCATCACCTACCGGAGCACCGGGAGCGGTCGAGAGAGCCGCGTGCTGGCCGACGTTGCGGTGGTGGCAGTGCCGGGCAGTCTCGTGTCCGGCGTCTGCGCGACGCTGACGCCGGAGGAGAAGTCGTTCTTCGCCGCAGTTCGCTACGGCCGTGGCATCGTGTGTTTCCTGATGACGGATCGCGCCCCAGCGACGATTCCAGGTTACGGCGTCGCGTTCCCGCGCCGCGAAGGGACCGGACTCTCCGGCGAGGGGATGGGGCTCTACGGACTGGCGGTCGATCACTACAAGCGCGGCGTGGCACCGGCCGGCGCGGGCCTGTGTAACGCGTCACTGACGAGCGAGGCCGCTGCCCGGCTCTGGGATGCGCCCGACGATGCCGTCGTCGCGCACGTGCTGAACTCGCTCGAGAAGACCCCGATCGGCCGGATCGAGCCGATCGCGCACGCGGTGCATCGCTGGGATCCGATGCTTCCGCACTTCTACGCCGGCTACCTGCCGCTGCTCGCGCAGTTCGCGCAGCGCCGCGAACGCTCGCCGCGACTCGCGTTCGCAGGAGACTACCTGGTGGGGCCGTACACCGAGATGGCTCTGACGTCGGGGATGCGCGCGGCTACCGACGTGGCGCGCGGTCTCCGCTAGCCCGACGTTCCGACCGCAGCCGCGCCTCGATCAGCGCCGGCAACACCACCAGGTTGCAGAACATCGTGATCGCCATGCCGATCGCCAGCAGCAACCCCAGGCTGGCGACCCCGCGGTGGCTCGAGAACGCGAGCGTCCCGAAGCTGACCATGGTGGTCGCGAAGCTGAAGAACACCGCGCGGCCGGTCGTGGAGCCGAGCAGCGGGTGCCCCGCGATGCCCTCTTCGGCTTGCGCGCGCGCGCGGTGCACCAGGTGGATGCCGCTGTCGACCCCGATGCCGAGCAACAACGGCAACACGATGACGTTGACGAAGTTGAAGGCGAGGCCGAGCAGCACCATCGCCGCGGCGATCAGGAGGCCCGCGAGCAGCAGCGGGGCGAGCACCAGGGCGACGTCGCCGGGCCGCCGCCACAGCGCGAGCACGAGCAGGGCGATCAGCACGCTCGCCGCACCCAGTGCCTCGACGAGCGAGCGCGAGATCACGCGCCCGAAGCCGACGATGTCGATCGCCATGCCGGTGGCCTCGGGAGCGACGCTCTGCACGGCATCGGCAAAGCGGTGGAGCGCGCCGGGATCGCGCAGGTCCTCACTCGGGAACACCTGCACGCGCGCGTGGCCGTCGCGGGCCAGCATGCGCGCTCGCACTTCGTGCGGCAGAGTGCTCTGCGTCACGAGGTCGGGATCCAGAGCTGCGCGCAGGCGATCGATCTGTCGCGGAAGTTCACCGAGCAGTGTCGCTTCGAGGCGGGCCAGCTCTGGAGCGGGATCTTCGTCTCGTGCGGCTCGCTCGAGGAAGCCGCTGAGCTCCGCCCGCAGTCGCCTCGCGCTGGCGCCGAGCGGCGTCGGGTCGGTCTCGAGCCACTCGGCGCCGAGCGCGTCGTGCAGCGCACGCAGCGCGGCGACCTGTTCGGCAGGATCGGCGGCGGGCTCCTGTGTGTCCGGCGGAAGCTCGCCGAGGGGATCGATCA
>CAYOHN010000571.1:0-1683 GCA_964403735.1 uncultured Spirochaetales bacterium
AGGTCGAATGGAGATCGTCCAGGGGGACGTGTCCGAGACTCGGGTCCTGGTCTCGGCGATCGCGGCCAGCCTGGAAGGGCAGCCCCGGCCAGAGCCTCGCTAGTTGACCGCTTGGGCATCGGCGATTCGGCGATTCGGCGATTTGCCGACGGCCGGCGGTGAAGCAACCGTCGTCCGGCGTCATGGCTCGAATCCTGGCGAGGAGGGGACGGCGGGACGGACGCCGGTGCTCAGCCCCGGATCCAGCCGCCGTAGAGATCGCGGCAGATCGGGAGCGGCGGCTCGGACTCGAGCATCCAATCGCTGCGGACACGGGTGCAATGACGACGCACGATGGTTTCGGGCTCGCGCACTCCGGTGACGAAGTCCTGCTCCAGCTCCCGCGCGCAATCGTCGCGCAACGGGACGGGCTCGGCATTGCAGCGGAGCTCGATCGCCGCGGCGACGCGAGGGTCGTCGGAGGGAGTGGTCCACGTCTTCACCTGGGACGCGATCTCCATCCGGAAGTGGATCGCGAAGCCGAGGACAACGGTGACGACGAGCAATCGCATGGCAGTGCCTCCTTGCGGCATCCGATCCCATCGGCAGGGCTCCGATGAGAGACGGCCCATGACGAGGGCCGATCCGCGAGAATCGGTCGGATTCCGGATCCGGGAGACGGATCGGCGGGAAGACGGTCGCGGCGTGTGAGCCGCGCCACCGCGGGCGCTCGCGGTGGCGACGCATTGATGCCTCGACGCAAGAACACGCACCGGCGACATCGCGCCGCTGTGAGGGACGAGGGACTCTCCGGGGCAGCGACCTCGGCCGCCCCTACGCGCCCCCGAGGCCCTTCCGTCGTCGCGCCCCCAGCAGGACCCAAGCGCTGAGCAGCAGGAGCACCGTGCCGATCGCGGCCGTCCACGAGCCCGCGGAGACCGCTGGCGGCGGCGTGGCGTCGACGGACGCCGTGTCGCCCGCGAAGTTGGTCGGGCTGTTCGGGCCGACGCCCGTGTTGCGATCGAGGGAGTCGCTGCCGTTTGTGGGTACGGCACCAAAAGCCCAGCTGTCGATGGTGCCGTAGCTGATCGTGTCGCCGCTGGTGGCGAAGAAGGGCACCAGGCCGGCCGGGATCAGCACGTCCGGCGTCGGCGCCCCGGGCAGGGCCGCGAAGGCCGCCGTGGCGATCAGGAAGTGTTTATTCGAGGTGGGCGCCGCGACGGCACCGGCGCCCATGTTGAAGCTCTGGCTGTTGCTCGAGATCGTCTGGTTCCCGACACCCGTCTCGTTCGGTGTGCCGTTGTTCTCGCGCAGCTCGATGAACTGGATGGATCCATCCGCGTTGCTGAAGACCTCGTTCACGTCCCAGGTATGTGCCCCGGCCCAGGCAAGCCCGGCGGCGCCCCAGGAGACGAGCAGGGCCAGGCACGAAAGCGCCAGGGCTCGTCGCAGCGGACGTGTCGCGAAGGGTCGGTCGTTGTCGAATGGAATGGTCGTACTTCGCATGGGCACTCTTTTCCAAGTTCGGTTTCAGCCATTCTATACCGGTGGCGCAGCCAGATGTTGACCTTTTTGTGGCATGTTCGTGGGATGGCCGGGGGAATCTCGACGCAGGATGCTGGGGGCCGATGGGCCGTATGGGCCGGGCGGCGAGCGGCTGTGACCCGATCGGCGGCGGCCGCTCGTCAGAGGTGCCGGCACCTG
>CAYOHN010000572.1:0-1668 GCA_964403735.1 uncultured Spirochaetales bacterium
AGTTCGACTCGCTGTTTTTGTTCAACCTGGCGCGCGGCGACTCGGAAAAGTTCAAGGAAGCGTCGGAGGCGTACGCCGTGCTGGCGGACGCCGACAAACGCCGCGCCTACGACCGCTTCGGCCACGAGGGCGTTGCTGCGGGCGGCGGGCCGGGCTTCTCGGACTTCGGCGACATGGGCGCGTTCGGCGACGTGCTGAACGACCTGTTCGGCGATCTGTTCGGGACCCGCGGAGGGGGCGGCGCGCGCCGGCGCGGTCGCGGACGGCGCGGCGCCGACCTGCGCTACCAGCTGGATCTCGACCTGCGCGAAGTGCTCACCGGTAAGGACGCGAAGCTGTCGATCCCGAAGATGCGGCCGTGCGGCAGCTGCAGCGGATCGGGCGCGCGGGCCGGCACCGAGCCGGAACGCTGCGGCCGCTGTCGCGGGGCCGGCCAACTGATGTTCCAGCAGGGCTTCTTCCGGATCAGCCGGCCGTGCGATGCGTGCGGCGGCGCCGGCGAGGTGGTGCGCGAGCGCTGCTCCTCGTGCCGGGGCCAGGGCCGCGTCGAGAGTCAGCAGACGCTGTCGGTGAAGATCCCCGCGGGTGTCGAGCACGGTACGCGCCTGCGGCTCGCCGGCGAAGGCGAGGCCGGCATCGAGGGCGGACCGCCGGGAGATCTCTACGTCGACGTCGCGGTGCGTCCGGATCCGTTCTTCACGCGCGATGGACCGGATCTCCATTGCCAGGTTCCCGTGCAGTTCGTGCAGGCTGCGCTCGGCGCCGAGATCGAGGTTCCGACGCTGGAGGGACGCGTGACGATGCGCATTCCCGAAGGCACGCAATCCGGACGCATCCTCCGTCTCGCCGGCAAGGGTCTGCCGGGCTTCGGATCGCACGCGCGCGGCGACGTGCTGGTGCAGATCTTCGTCGAGGTGCCGACCAAGCTGACGCAGCGCCAGCGCGAGCTGCTCGAGCAATTCGCCGAGGAGAGCGGCGCCGACGTGTCGCCGGTGACGAAGGGCTTCCTCGAGAAGCTGCGCGATGTGCTGAGCTGATGGGGCGTCGCGGCGTCGTGCTGCTCGCGCTACTCGCGCCGGTGGCGCTCGCGTGCGCTTGGCTTCCGGGCGCGAGCGGCGGTGCAAACGCCGAGCGGCGCTCCTTCGAAGCCGCAGTGCGCGGCGCCGAGGAGAGCCCCGCTGTCGGCCGCAGCCGTCTCGCCGCATTTCTCCGCAGCCGTCCGGGAAGCCCCCTCTTCGACGACGCCGCATTGGCGCTCGCGCGCCTCGAGCGCGCCGCCGGCAATCCGGCCGCGGCCGAGCGCCTGCTGCGCGACGCCTTGGTGCGTCAGCCGCGGGGCGACCGCGCGGATGCCGTGCGCCTCGAACTCGCCGATCTCGCGCGCGAGTTCGGCGACGACGAGGCCGCCTGGCAGGAAGCGCAGCGCGTGCGGATCGGCCTGCTGCGCGACGACGAACGCCCGCGCGCCGCGCGTCTGCTCGCCGATCTCGCGCGCGAGCGGGGCGAGCGCGCAGTGGAAGTGGAGGCACTGGCGCAGCTGCGCGATCTGACACCGGCTGGCGCGGCGGCGGCGCTCGACGAGGAATTGGCCCGCGCGCTGGACGAGGTTCCGAACGAGGAGCTGCTGCGGATCGCCGAGCGGCTCGGGAGTCGCGCGTCGGCGGGTAC
>CAYOHN010000573.1:0-1668 GCA_964403735.1 uncultured Spirochaetales bacterium
GATGCCTTCGTGCGCGACGGCCGCATCGACTGGGACGGGCTCGACGGCGCCGTCGACCTCGGCGTGCGCTTCCTCGACGACGTCATCGAGGCCAGTCGCACCCCGTTCCCGGCGATCACCGCGCAGGTGCGCGGCAACCGCAAGATCGGCCTCGGCGTGATGGGCTTCGCCGATCTGCTCGTCGAGCTGGGCATCCCGTACGACGAGCCCGCCGCGCCGGCGCTGGCCGAGCGGCTGATGGCGCGCATCCATGCGCGGGCCGAAGCGGCGTCGGCGCGGCTGGCGGAGGAGCGCGGCGTCTTCCCGCACTGGGAGGGCTCGCGCGCCGCCGCTCGCGGGATCCGGCTGCGCAATGCGACGGTCACGTCGATCGCGCCGACCGGCACGATCTCCATCCTCGCCGACTGCTCCGGCGGCATCGAGCCGTACTTTGCGCTGGCGTTCGTGCGCCACGTGCTCGACGGCGCGCGGCTGCCCGAGACCAATCCGCGCTTCGAGGCGGCGCTGCGCCAGGCGGGCGTCTTCGACGAGGCGCTGGTCGCCCGCGTCCGCGCCGAGGGCTCCGCCCGGCGCATCCCCGAGGTTCCCGAGGCCGTCGCTCGGCTCTTCCCCACCGCCTACGACATCGCCCCGGAGCGACACCTCGACGTGCAGCAGGCCTTCCAGAAGCACGTCGACAACGCCGTTTCGAAGACCGTGAATCTTCCGGAGACGGCCACGCCGGACGACGTCCGGGCGATCTACCTCTCCGCGTGGCGCCGCGGCCTCAAGGGCGTCACGGTCTTCCGCGAGGGCTCGAAGGGCGCCGAGGCCGTGCTGGTGCGCGGCCACTCCGGGGAGCTCGAAGTCCCCGACCACTTCGCCGGCGATTGCAGCGACGCCCTGTGCGCCTGAGGGCTGCTTCCCGTCCCGAGTGACGCGCTGTGCACCCGAGCGTCGCTTCCCGTCCCGAGTGACGCGCTGTGCACCCGAGCGCCGCTTCCCTATCCTGCGCTGCGCCCGCACCTCGGCAGCGCTCGTGCGCAGCCGAGCGGCGGCCGAAAGCGTTCATGGCCCAGGGAGGATCGGAATGAAAGTCGTCGCGCTTCGAGAGACCGCGCCGGGCGAGCATCGCGTCGCAATCGTTGCGGATGCCGCGCGCGCGTTCGCGAAGGCCGGTGTCGAGCTGGCCGTCGAGTCGGGCGCCGGCGAGCGCGCCGGCGTCACCGACGAAGCCTATGAGCGCGCCGGCGTCGGGGTCGTGGCGGATCGCACGGCGCTGCTCGGCAGCGCGGACTTCCTGCTGAAGGTCCAGCCGCCGAGCGACGAGGAACTCGGCGCGCTGCGCACCGGCGCCGTGTTGATCTCCTTCCTCCGGCCTCTCGACGAGCCGAAGCGAGCCGCCGCGCTCGCCGAGCGCGGCATCACCAGCCTCGCGATGGAGCTGATCCCGCGCATCACGCGCGCGCAGGCGATGGACGCGCTGTCGTCGCAGGCGTCGCTGGCCGGCTATCGCGCGGTGCTGCTCGCGGCGCAGGGCCTCGGCAAGGTGCTGCCGATGATGACGACTGCCGCCGGCACCATCGCCGCCGGACGCATCCTGGTGATCGGCGCCGGCGTGGCGGGCTTGCAGGCGATCGCGACGGCGCGCCGGCTCGGCGCGATCGTCGAGGCCTACGACACGCGGCC
>CAYOHN010000574.1:0-1667 GCA_964403735.1 uncultured Spirochaetales bacterium
GTTTGATGTGATTGGCGAAGACGTAGAACGACGACGTCGCGGCGATGACGAAGCCGGGCCAGCCATCGCGGAAGCCCTGTTTCCAGAGCCAGCATTCGAGGAACTTGACCGGCGGATGGCAGAGCGCGCGCAGCGGCGAGAAGCTGCGCCCGTCGCGCGCCCACTGCTCGGCGACCACGTCCGAGAAGCGCTGCACGGTCCGGAGCTGGTCCGCGTAGTCGCGATAGCTGAAGTGTTCGAGATCGGCGTCGAGGCGGCCGACCGGCCCGTCGGCGATCAGCTTGTCGTGGGGGTCCACGCCGCCCCACTGCGCCCGGCCGCGCCGGACCAGACGCAGCTTCCAGTCCGGGTACCACCCGCCGTGGTCGATCCAGCGCCCGAGGTGAAAGGTGTGCCGCCGCATGCGGTAGCCCGCGAGCGGAGGGTCGGACGCGATCGCCGCCTCCGCCGCGGTCCGCAACTCGGGCGTGCAGCGTTCGTCGGCGTCGAGGCACAGCACCCAGTCGCCGGTCGCCTGCGCGAGCGCAAAGCGTTTCTGCGCCACGTATCCGGACCACTCCCGCTCGATCACGCGTGTCGCGATCTGGCGCGCGATCGCGAGCGTACCGTCGCGACTCCCCGAATCGACGACGACCACCTCGTCGCACCACGCAACGCTGGCCAGGCAGTCGCCGATGCGATCCGCCTCGTCGCAGCAGATCACGACTGCCGAGAGGCGCGGCCGCGTCACCCGCGCACGCGCTCCACCGAGAGCACGCCCCGCACCCGCTCGATCTCGTGCATTACCTGGGTCAGCGAGCGCAGATCCGTCACCCACAGATCGAAGTCGTGGGTGGCTTTGCTCTGGTCGCTGATCGCGACTCGCGCCCCGCCGATGTTGACCCCCGTCGCAGCGATCGACTTGGTGATTCGCGCCAGCACGCCGGGCCGATCCACCGAAACGACGCGGATCTTGATCTGGCGCGGGATCGCGGTCTTGGTCTCCCAGTCGACGTCGATGCGGCGATCCGGGTCCAACGTGAACGCGTGCGCGCAGTCGCGCGCGTGCACGGTGACGCCGCGACCCCGCGTGACGAACCCGACGACCTCGTCTCCGGGCAGCGGGTTGCAGCAGCCGCCGAAGCGCACCAGGACATCCGGCTGGCCGTTCACGCGAATGCCGCTGCGAGTCGGCGTCGGCTCACGCCGGAACAAAGTGCGGCGCTTCTTCGGCGGTGCCGGGACCGCGGGCGCGTCGCCCCGCAACTTCGCCAACACCTGGGAGGGCGCGATCCGCCCGTAGCCGACGGCCGAGAACAGATCCTCCGGTGCCCCCGACAGCTCCGCCTGCGCCAGCGCCGCGAGCCTTCCATCCTCGAGCAGCCGCGGCAGCGAGAACCCGCCGCGGCGCAACTCCTTCTCGAGCATCTCGCGGCCCAGCTCCCGGCTGCGCGCCTGTTCGGCGGCGCGGATCGCGTGTCGGATGCGCTGGCGCGCCTTGCCCGACACGACGAACTCGAGCCAATCCTTGCGCGGGAACTGCGCCTCGCTCGTGAGGATCTCGACGGTGTCGCCGTCGCGGAGCACGTGGCGGAGCGGCACCAGCCGGCCGTTGACGCGACCGCCCGCGCAACGCTCGCCCACCTGGCTGTGGATCGCATAGGCGAAGTCGACGGGCGTGGCGCCGC
>CAYOHN010000575.1:0-1663 GCA_964403735.1 uncultured Spirochaetales bacterium
CTTTCGAGAGTGCGGAGATACGGTGCCGCAGCAGGGCGCTCATGAATAGTCCGGCCGGACCTCCAGCATGGATCGATCGGGTGAAACTGTGATCGTTTCGTGAGCAGGACGAGCGCGTCCGCACCGTGACACCCGCTCGTCGCGCGCTCCGGTAGAGGTCGGCGGTCTGGACGAAGATTTCCTCCGCGTGTCCGCTCGCAATCTTGCCGTCGTAACTCTCCCTCACTTCTTGCGTTCGGTTCGGTCTTCGGACCTGAGGATCGGGGGTTCGAACGTCGAGCCGCGCGAATGGCAAGGCTCTTGCGCGGCACCCATCGCTTGAAAGCGCCCATGCAGGTGCCCCCCGCAGAGGCGCCCGTGCTGGCCGAGATCCTCAACGCCCGTGACGACGCACGAGCTGGCGGCGCGACGCTCGTGGTCGTGGCGATGCACGCCGGGCGCGCTGCCGCCCCAGCAGTGCGAGCCCCAGGGCGCCGGTGCCGAAGAGCAGACCGATGCCCGGCTCGGGCACGGGCGTGTCGCGATCGGACCGGATCTCGACGTCGTCGAGCGCCCGGTTGTAGATGCGCACGTCGTCCAACGTCCCGACGAATCCCTCACCGTAGGTGTTGTTGCCGATTCGGAGGGGCGAGCTCGTGATCTGCACTGCGCCGCTGGTCGGAGTCGACGAGACCAGCAATCCGTCGATGTAGAAATCGAGCAATGCGCCATCGTACGTCGCAGCGACGTGTGACCACTCGCCGACCGGCAGACTCGTCGGACCGAAGACGCTCGGGCAGCACACATCGGCCAGGGTGGCGCCTGCCGCGGGAACGCCAGCCGGCGAGCTCGCATGCAGGAACCATGCATCGGTTTCCTTCTGCAGGATCGCTGACCATCCCGAGAGGCTCTGGGCAGGCCGGACCCAGGCCGAGAGCGTGAAGGCCGGATCGAGATCGAGCTCGGAATCAGCGGCAACGACCACGACGTCGCCTGCGCCGTCGAACTCCAGGCCGCCGCCGGAGTGGCCGTCGGTGGTCCAGGTCGCTGCGCTCACCGCACCATCGTGACCGCCGCCAGAAGAGTCGAAGGCCGTGGGCCCGCTGCCCGCCTCGAAGGACCAGGACGCGACAGGCGCCAGCGAGCTGTTGTCGATCGTGACGGGGACGCTGGGAGACCAGCCCAGATTGCCGGCCGCATCCCGAGCGACCGCCAGCAGCGTGACCGGCCCATTCGCGAAGAGTCTGGAGTTCCAGGAGAGCTGGTAGGGAGGCGTCAGGTCTTCTGCGCCCACCGGCACCCCATCGATGAGGAACTGAACGCCGACCACCCCGATGTCGTCACTCGCGTCGGCTTGGACGAGCACGGTGGCCGAGACCGTCGCGTCGCTCGTCGGCGCGGTGATCGCGACACTCGGGAGGATCGCGTCGGGCACATTCTCCACTTCGACGGCCACGTCGGCGGCGACGCCGGTGTTGCCCGCAGCATCTCGCGCCGTAGCCGAGAGCGAATAGGGACCATTCGAGAAAAGGGACGTGTCCCAGACGATCTGCCACGGCGGCGAGAGCAGTTCGGGGCCCAGCGGGGACCCGTCGATCAGGAACTGCACTGCGACGACCCCGACGTCGTCCGTCGCGTCGGCCGTAACGGAGACCGCGCCCGCCAGCGTGCCAGCGGCCGGCAG
>CAYOHN010000576.1:0-1659 GCA_964403735.1 uncultured Spirochaetales bacterium
CGCGGGTCGAGTCGAGGTTGCGGCAAGGAAACCATCCTTGCTAAAGTAAGGAAATCGTGGCCAAGGTCACCAGCAAGCTCCAGGTCACCATCCCCAAGCGGCTTGCCGACGAGTACGGCATTGCGGCCGGGGATGAAATCGATTTCGTAGCTGCGGGGGATGTCATTCACCTCGTGCCGCCACGCCAGCGACGACAGTCGCGCCTGAACTCGGAGGAGCGGCTGCGCCTGTTCGATGCCGCTACCGCGCGGCAGCGTGAGCGCGAGAAGAGCATGCGGCTCCCTCCGGAGCCTCCCGCCGAGCGGGATTGGAAACGGGAAGACCTGTACACCCGTGGCAAGGCTCGTTGATACGAACGTCCTGGTCTATCGGTTCGATCCGCGCGATCCCGCCAAGCAGCAGATCGCTCGGGACGTGCTGCGCCGCGATTTGATCCTCGGCGCCCTGGTGCTCCCGCACCAGGCGATCCTCGAGTTCGTCGCCGCGGTCATCCGCCCCCGACCCGACCTCGGCGGAGCGCCGCTGTTGTCGCTGGCGCAGGCCCTGCTGGAGGCGGAAGACCTGATCGCCCAGTTCCCCGTCGTGTACCCGAACCCGGACGTCCTGCGAACCGCGCTGCGGGGCGCCGCCGCCTACCACCTGTCCTGGTTCGACGCCCACTTGTGGGCCTATGCCGAGGTGTACGGTCTTGCCGAAATCCTGACGGAGGATTTCGATCACGGCCGGCACTACGGCAGGGTGCGCGCGGTCGATCCGTTCCTCGTCGCCGCGGACAGCGTCCACGAGCTGCCGCCGCTGTACGCGGGCTGATTGGTCATCCGGCAACTTCTCTTCGGACGGACCGGGACCGCCGCAGGTGCGGGCCCAGCGGGAACGCGACCGGCGGGCACGCGATCGACCGCCCGTCCAGTTCGATCCCGAGCCGAGTGACGAACTGCGCCGCCCCAGTGACGAACTTTGCGTCACCGCTTCCCGGCCGCTGCGCTCGTGTTGCCAACCGGCTGCGGCAGCGTCGAGCGGTGTTGCGCGGGGGCTGCCCGATTCCGTGCTCTTGCGCTCGCTTTGGTACTTGGCACCGGCCTTGCTCTCTCTGTCGGTCACAACACAGAGCCTCGCGGTCCACCGCGCCCGGACTGGCAACCCCTCCCCCAGCACCTCGGTGCTGGGTGCCAGTCCGGGCGCATCGCGTTGGGCTCGGGGGTCCGGAGGCGACGCGAGGACTCGTCTTCTAGGCTCGCGCGCGATGCGCCGCACCACCGCTCCGCCGCTTCCCCCGCTGCTGCCCGCGCCGCGCGCGGCGACCCGTCGGCCCGGCCGCTTCGCGTTGCGCGACGGCCTTCCGATCGTGCTCGCACTCGACAGCGACGACGGTGACTTCTTCACCGCCTGCGCGCTGCGCGACGCGGTGGCGCGCGCGTCGGGCATCCGTCTCATCATCGAGACGCGGAGCCCCCGCGGCGATCTCGGCCCGTGCGTCGCGTTGCGGCGTGAGGGCGCCGCTGGCGACGGCTACTGCTTGCGGATCGCCGCGAGCGGCATCGAGCTGTCCGGCGCGGGACCGGCGGGACTCCGCTACGGCGTCGAGACCCTCGGCCAGCTCGTCGATCGTCGCGGCGCGCTCCCGGCGTGCGACATCGACGACGCGCCGGATTTCGCCGC
>CAYOHN010000577.1:0-1659 GCA_964403735.1 uncultured Spirochaetales bacterium
CTTTTCCCGTTCGGGAAAAGTTGACGAATCCAACCCGGCCCCTTTCTTGACGCTCGTGCTCGGGGTCAGTGGATGCCGGGCGTCGAGACGACGGTGGCTGGATCGATCCCGAGCAGGCGCCAGGCGTGGTCCCAGACCTGGTCGGGCGACAGGTCGAAGACAGCGACGTTGTCGAGCGGCGCCATGACCCAGGCCCCTTGGATCAGTTCGGCCTCGAGCTGACCGGGCCCCCACCCCGCGTAGCCGAGGAAGATGCGCAGCCGCAGCGGCGGCTGCGCAGCAACGACGCGGAGCGCTTCGAGAGAACCGGCGAAGTGGATGCCGGCGTCGACCGGGCTCGCGCCCGCCACGCCGGCCAGCGCTTCGTCTCCCGCGACGACCCAGCCGGTCTCCGGCTGCACCGGCCCGCCCCAGTGCACGCCGCGCTCGCGCTCACCGCGCCACGGGACGCCGAGCGTCTCGCACAGGTCTTCGGCGCGAACCTCCTCCGCGGGACGATTGAGCACGAGGCCCACGGTGCCGTCTTCGTCGTGGTGCACCAGCAGCACGACGGTGCGACTGAAGTTCGGATCCGCGAGGTCGGGCATCGCGACGAGCAAGGACGGCGCCAGGGATGTTTTCGAAGTCACGCCGAAATCCTAGCCGAGCTCCGTCGATCTTGACGAGTCTCGCGAAAATGTGGCGATATCCTGCGCAGATGGACTGGCAGCGCGGAGCGAGGGCCGGGGCGTTCGTGATGGCGATGCCGATCGTCCTCGCGCTGTGGAATTCCGCGCACGTTGCACTCGCCCTCGCACCGGACGGTGCCGAAGCCCTGGCGCTCGATGCCCTCGCGACGGCGGGCCTCTTGGCGCTGCTCGCCGGGGCCGGCGCCTCGCTGAGTCGCCAGCCACTCGCTGTGCGGCTCGGTCTTCGCCGCGGACGACTCGGCGCTCGAACGATCGCGATCGCAACGCTCGGCCTGCTCGGCCTCTCGCACGCGATGGAGGGCCTGATGACGCTTTTCGGCGTCGTCGAGTCTCCGTCCCTCGTGCGCTTCGACACCGCGCTGGCCGGCGCGACGCCCGGTGCGCTCGCATTCACGCTCGCCGCATTGACGGTCGGCTCCGCGGGCGCCGAGGAACTGTTCTTTCGCGGTTTCGTCCAGCGCGGACTCGAGACCGTTCTCGGCGCCGCGGGTGGGATCGTCGTCGCAGCCGTTGCCTTTGCCGCCGCGCACGGAGACCTCGTCCACAGCGCTGCCGCGCTGCCGCTGGGTCTCTACCTCGGCGTCCTCGCCTGGCTCGACGGGTCGATCCGGCCGGCCCTCGTCGCTCATGTCGCCAACAACGCGGTGGCCGCCCTGGAAGCGGGACTCGGGCTGCAGCTCCCGGAGACCGGTGGAAACGCAGTGGTGTCGATCATCGTCGGATTGGCGATCGCTGCGCTCGCGCTGCGGGTCGCCAGCCGGGGGGGCGCCCCCTCGAAACCGGAAGATCCGTCGCCCGCTTGAGTCCTAGCGGCGTCCGGCCGATCGGGCACCGGGGATGTCCGGGACGTCTCGGAGGACCGTAGTGGCAAGTCAGGCACAGCGAGCCGCCAGCGCGGGGCGATTCCCCGTCCTCCTCGTGGACGACGGGGAGCTCGATGATGTCCGCGATTTCCTCGACGAGTTCGGGA
>CAYOHN010000578.1:0-1652 GCA_964403735.1 uncultured Spirochaetales bacterium
GCGCGAGCCTGCCTGCCGGTGACGAGGGCTTGGTCGACGAGTTCGGAGGCAAGCCCGTGCGCTGGGTCGAGGGCCAAGGCCGGGTCGAGGAATCCTCGTGAACGCGGATCATCTGCGATCGATCGACAAGCGCCGCATCCGGCGGCTGTACGGCGGGGTGGCAAGCGACGAGCTCGCCGCGATCGACCTCGGGCTCGAGCTCTTCCTGGGCCTGGTCGCGGAGCCGTAGTCGGAAGCTCCTCTTCACGCTGGAGGTCCTGGTCTCGCGCGAACGAGAGTCCGTCGCCGCCGACGCGGCGCGGCGTTGGTTCGAGGGCGAAGCGCGGTTGGCGATCTCTCCTTCTCACCTCTCCTTCTCATCTCTTTTTCTCGGTTGGCGTCCTGCCGACACTTCTCGAAGTCGCGTCAGCAGCGCTGCATCACCCTCGCAGCTCCTGATACGCGCGCTGGATCTGCTGGGACTTTTCGTGCGCCAGCTTCTGCAGCTCCTCGCCCAGGTGCGCGACCTTGTCGGGGTGGTACTCCTGCATTCGGGCTCGGTACGCGGAGTGGATCACCTCGTTGGACGCGGAGGGCGGGATTCCCAGCACATCGTAGGGATCGAACGCTTGCGCGCCCGGCGGCCCGGCCGCTTCGGAGTCGCGCCGGGTCCCCGCGTCGCGGCCGGCTGCGGAGCGGCCTGCGAAGAACTGCGTGGCCTGCTTCCGATAGAACCAGGCGAGTCCCACCATCATCAACGCATCGTCGATGCGCCCCGGAAGACCGGCGAAGTCCGGAATCAAGTCGAACGGGAACAGGAAGTAGACGATGGCGGCGAGGATCAGCCACTTCTTCAACGCCCTGGGATCCGTTCGCTCACGCATCAGGAGGAGTCTAGCAGCGGGCGCGCCGTGTCCTGGATCTCGCGCGGCGCGCCGCCAGCATCTCCATCCCGGCGTCCCCGTGGAAGGGCGTCGTGGGGCCGAGTAGGCTCCGCGGGATGGCATCGATCGCGATCGTCGGGGGTGGCATCGCCGGGCTCACGTGTGCGTGGCGGCTCCAGCGCGCCGGGCACGACGTGGAGGTGCTGGAGCGCGAGGCGACGCCCGGCGGGCGCATGCGCAGCGAGCGGGTGGCGACGGCGCGCGGCACGTTCGTCGTGGACCGCGGCGCGCAGTTCGTGTCGAGTGGCTACACGAATCTACACAGCGTGGCGCGCGCGCTCGGAATCGCGTCGCGGCTGCACGCGATCCACCCGGCCCACAACGCGATCCTGCGCGGCGGCCGGCTGCACGCCGGGGACTACGGGTCGCTGGGCGAGTTCCTGCGTTCGGAGTTGCTGTCGCTCGGCGCGAAGGCTCGACTGCCGCGACTGTTGTTCGAGCTGGCGCGCCATCGTCGTCGTCTCGAGCCGCACCATCCCGAGCGCGCGGCCGCGCTCGATCGCGAGGATATGAGCGCGTACCTGCGACGCGTCGTCGGCGAAGAAGCCGCGGAGTCCCTGTTTGCGCCGGCGTTCTCGTCGACGTTTTGCAGCGAGCCAGAGGAGCTCTCCGGCGCGTTCGCGCTGCTGACGATGCGCTTCGTGCTCTCGGGCTTCCGACTCGAGGGCTTCGACGGCGGACTCGGGCGATTGACGCAGACGCTGGCCGAGCAGGTGCCGGTGCGCACCG
>CAYOHN010000579.1:0-1652 GCA_964403735.1 uncultured Spirochaetales bacterium
GGAGCTGCGGATTTTCTTGTGCTTGCGGAGGAGGACGTCGAGCACGATGCCGTCGATCTGGTTGTCGATGCCGTAGTAGGTGAGCACGCGGACCACAGGGCGGGCCTGGCCGTAGCGGTCGACGCGGCCTTCGCGCTGCTCGTGGCGGGTCGGGCTCCAGGCGAGGTCGTAGTGGACGACCGCGTCGAAATGGTCTTGAAGGTTCATGCCTTCGGAGAGACAGTCCGTACAGACGAGCGCGATCGGATGACCGCTGGCCGCCTTCTCCCCCAGCTCCGCAATCCGCGCTTCCCGCTCGTCGGGCGGAAGCTCGCCCGTCACGATCGCGACCTCGGTTTTCTTCGGCAGCGCCTTGCGAAGCGCCTCGCCGACGTATTCCGCCGTCGGGATGAAGCGGCAGAAAACGATTGCGCGGTGTCCCTCCGCCAGCAGGGACTTCAGCAGCGAGGTCGCCTTCACGAGCTTCTGGTCGGCCTTGCCGGCCAGCGCCTCGGCCTCGCGCGCCATGCGCAGCAGCCGCGGATCGCCGCCGCCGCCCCCATCGGCGTTGCCGTCGCCGTCGCTCGGGCGCGCATCGGCGCCGGGGGCCGCGTCGAGCTCGCCGTCGGCATCCTGCACGCTGTCGTCGAGCACGGCCCGACGGCCGAGGACGTCCGCTTCGGCGACGGTCTCCGTATCCGCCATCGCGGCCCGATTGCGGAGCGTCGAGGCCGCCGCCGCCGGGCTCGAGGCCAGCGCCCGCAAGAGCGCCAGCGCCGACCACCAGCGCACGCGCTGGCGATGCTGCCCACCGCTCTCGTCCTGGGCGCTCTCCCGCGCGTAGGCGATGACTTTCTCGAAGAGCGCGCGGTAGGGCTTCGAGAGCGCGTAGGTCTCCTCGCGTTCGAGCCGCTTCGGAAACGGCGTCTCGGTATCGAGAAAGGCCTCGATGTCGGCGCGGCGGCGCTGCACGAAGTGACGAGCGAGACGGCGACGATGGGCCTCGTTCGCCTTGCCGCCGAGCTCGGCGGGCAGATCGCGAAAGCTGGGATCGAGGAACGCGAGCAGCGAGCGGAAGGCGTCTTCCTTGCCGCTATGGGGCGTCGCCGTCACGAGGATCAGATGGCGCTCCGGGTCGGCCGCGAGCCGCGTCACGAGCTGATGGCGCTGATGCCGCCCGCCCCGGCTGTCGTCGCCGAAGGCGCAGGTATGCGCCTCGTCGACGATCACGAGCTCAGGGCAGGCCCGGACGAACTCGTCGCGACGCTGATCGGATTTGATGAAGTCCATCGACACGATGACGTGGGGATGGATGTCGAAGAGCGACTCCCCGACATGCAGACCGCGCTCGAGGCGGCTGGCCGTGCGCGCCAGCACGAGCTCGGCGTCGATATGGAACTTCTCGCGCAGCTCCGTCTGCCATTGCTCCGCGAGGTGGGGCGGGCAGAGCACCGCCAGCCGCCTGATCTCACCCCGATCGAGAAGCTCGCGGGCGATCAGGGCTGCCTCGACGGTCTTGCCGATGCCGACGTCGTCGGCGACCAGCAGGCGGACGGGATCGAGCCGAAGCGCCATCAGGAGCGGCACGAGCTGATACGGGCGCGGCTCGACGGCGATCCGCGCGAGGCTTCGAAACGGGCCGGCCCCGGCCCGGCTCGCCAGGCGCGCCGCAT
>CAYOHN010000580.1:0-426 GCA_964403735.1 uncultured Spirochaetales bacterium
GAGCGCAAGGTGCGGCTGCGTCTGCCCAGCCGGCTCGCGGCGGAGCTCGAGGAGTACCGGGACCTCTACGCCGAGACCCACCGCCACGAGATCGAGCTGGCCGCACTCATCGAGGGCATCCTCGAGCAGTTCCTGGCCAGCGATCGTTTCTTCCAGCGACGCCAGCGCAGCATTGCCGCCGCGCCGTCCGACGCGGAGCCGAAGAAGTCCTGACAACGCATGGAGCCGAGCGCATGGAATCGCCGAGAGGAGTCGGGAGATCGAGAGAGGCGCTGTTCCTCCTGCGACCCGCTGAGGTTGCGGCGCTTCTCGGGCTCAACCGGAACACGATCTACCGCTGGCTCCGTCAGGGAACCTTGACGCGCGTCCGGCTCGGCGGCTCGACCTTCGTCAACGGGCAGGAGCTGCTCGACCGGCTCGCGGTCG
>CAYOHN010000580.1:436-1637 GCA_964403735.1 uncultured Spirochaetales bacterium
ACACGCTCCGGACGCTTGAAGTCGTACGGGCGGACCTCGACCGGCTCGCGGTCGTGCGCGAACGACCCGGCGTCGACCTCGAGCTGCGCTCGCGCGCACGGGCGTTTCTGCGGGAGCTGCAGGCGCGAGAAACGCGAAGCTCTGAGAGTCGCTCTGCTTGAGCGCATGCGCATAGCGGCGCAGGATCATCTCCACGCTGCAGCCGACGTGCTCGGCGATCGCGCCCGGCGTCCAGCCGCTGGCGAGCGCCATCGAGACGAAGGTATGGCGCCATGCATGGGTCCCGAGCTGGCGGATCTCGAGACTCCGGCGGAGCTTGCGCCACGCCTCCTGGTAGTCCTCGTCGCGCCAGTGCCGCTTGCGGTTCGTCGGCGAGGGGAACACCCAGTCGCTCTTCCGGGGCTGCTCGCGGAGGGAATCGGCCAACTGCTGCGGGATCGGGATGGTCCGCAGGCTGTTCGCCGTCTTCACCGGTCCCACCTCGCCGGCGTGGATGCGCAGGCGGATCGTGACGCGGCCCCGCTCGAGATCAACGGCCGTCCAGCGCATTCCGAGCGCCTCGCCGATGCGGCAGCCGGTCGCGTACTGGAAGAGACAGACCCCGTAGACGTGGGGTGCGCTGCTGCTGGCCGCCCCCAGGATGGTTGCGACCTCCTCAGGCGTCCAGGCAGACGCCCGCGCCTCGTCGTCGAGGGCGGGCGCCCAGAGCTTCCGGGCCGTGCGTCGCGCGATCGTGGCAATGCGGGGCAGCGGATCGTCGGCCAGATGCGCGCGCCGATAGACGTCGCGCGCGGCGAGAGCGGCCCGCATCACCGAGCGCAGCAGGACGGCGGCGTTGATGGTCGGGTCCTTCGCGCGGCGGTCGCGGAACTCCGCCGTGACGAACTCGGCGACGTCCTCCTCGCGGAGATCCCGGAGGTCGAGGCTTCCCAGGCGGGCGATCAGTCGCTCGCCGAACTGACCGTATCGCCGCGCGGTCGAGCTGCCGATCGCCTTGCCGTGGTGGTGGACGTAGTCGCGCACGGTGCGGTCGAGCGGCAGGCGCTCGCCGGCAACGTGCCAGGAGAGGAAGCGCTCGCCGTGCTCCGCCTCCTGTCGTTCCATCTCCGTCGCAAGCGCACGGGCCTCGATCTCGCCTTTTGCGTCACGTCCAACCGTCTTCCAAGCAACCTGGCGCCAAGGTGCGCCGGCGCGCAGCTCG
>CAYOHN010000581.1:0-1631 GCA_964403735.1 uncultured Spirochaetales bacterium
ACGCGACCTCCCGCGGTCCGAGGAGGACGAGGGTATCGAGCCCGCGCGGTGAGCAGTTGACGTGGCCCTCGCCCGCCAGCGGTGCCGTGGCGACGAAGAACATTCGCTGCGCGCGGATCCAGCTCGCCAGCTTGTCGTCGATTCCGTCGAAGACCTTGCCCATCCCCGGAAAGCTAGCGAGCGCGCGCCGGAACGCCGGGGTCCAGCGTGCGGGGCGCCTCACCGGGCCGCTCCTCGGCGTCCCGTGCGTCGCCATGAATCGCCGTTGCGATGATCCGCCGCGTCACCGAATCGAGATGCTCGCGCAACGTGGCGTCGAGCTCGCGGAACTCCGGCCACAGCGTCTGGTCCACGAATGACCGCGCGACGCGGACCATCACCGTCGTGCGGCGCTGACCCCGATATCGGTACGGCGCGAGCCCGTAGCGCCGGAGCAGGGCCAGGAACAGCGACTTCGACCACGCATCGGGCAGCGAGAAGCGGAACTCGACCGGCGGCTCCATTCGCTCGAGTCGATCGAGCCGTTCGCGAATCCGCTCGAGCGCACTCTCGGCCGCCGCGCGTTCACCGGCGACGTCGGTGCGAGCGAACAGCCGCTCGATCTTCCGCAGCTTCTCGACGAGCCGGGCTTCCTCGGATTCGCTCACCACTCCCCCGCCCGGCGGCTCTCCGGCTACCAGCCCCCGGAGCCCGGCTCCCCCTTGCACGGCCCGACGATCTCGCGCGTGAGCCAGCCGGCATAGAACCCGCCCGGCTGCGGCGTCACCCGCTCCCCGTCGACGAAGCACGCGAGCCGCCCCGGATAGAAGCCGAAGTGATCGCGCAGCGCCTCGAACTCCGGGAACGGATCGGTATAGCTCCACGCTACCCGCTCGAGCACGGTGTCGCGATGGCGCAGCGTCCAATAGCGCGCCGAGCCCTTCCACTCGCAGTGGGAGCTCCCCGCGCACGGCTCGAGGCACTCCCGCCGGACGTCGCCGGGCAGCAGATACCAGGTAGGCGGGCTCGCGGTCTCGAGCACGCGCAGCGCCGCCCGCGTGTCGGCAACGACGAGCGCGCCGGCTTTCACCACGACGTGTCGGCGATCCGGAACGAGGCGCGGCGGTCGCGGGTAGTCCCAGACCGATTCCTCGTCGGGTCCCGGCGCGATCGCGAACGGCGGTCGCTCCCGGCCGTCCCAACGCCAACCGCTGCGCGCCGATCGAGCCCACGCGGGCACGCGCGGACCACTCAACGCTTGCGCCTCACGGCCACGGGAAGTACGCCGGCCAGACCAGCGCATCGAGGACCGCCGTCTGCAACCAGAACGGCAGGATGCCAGCGACGGCCGCCCAGCCGAACGCGTCGCGCCGCCGACGCGCGATGGCGAACAACAGCAGCAGCAGCCCGGTGGAGCCGAGACCGACGAGCACGAGGTCGACGCGGATCGCCGCCCACAGCCATCCGCTCGGCTCGGCCAGCATCCGCGCCGTCAGCGGCAGCCACAGCGCCGACGGAAGCAGGATCAGCGCGTAAAGCAGATGCAGCAGCCGAACCGACCGTCCGCCGGGCAGGCCCGCCTCGGGGCGCGTTGCGAACAGCAGCAGCGCGGTGAACGGGAAGTAGCCCGCGGCGGCCAGCAGCATGTTGAC
>CAYOHN010000582.1:0-1630 GCA_964403735.1 uncultured Spirochaetales bacterium
GGACGTTCTTTCCGTATTTCCGTTGTCCCCGACAGATCGCTTGCAAAAACCGACTCGCCCGCCGGGGACAACGGAAATACGGAAAGAACGTCCCCATCTCCGCCCCATCTCCCCGCCTCGCTTCACGAGCGCAAACTCTCGACGGTGCGCCGCAGGCCGTCTTCCAGCGACACCGCCGGCTCCCAGCCGAGCAGCTCGCGGGCGCGCCCCAGGTCGGCGAGGCTGTGGCGGACATCGCCGGCGCGCGGGGGGCCGTGCACGGCAGCCACCGACGTCCCGGTGATCTTCTGCAGCGCCGCCAGCAGCTCGTTCAGCGTGATCCGCTTGCCGCCGGCCACGTTCATCACGTGCCCGGACGCCTTCGGCGCATCGGCGGCCGCCAGGTTCGCCGCCACCGCATCGGCGACGAACGTGAAGTCTCGCGACTGCTCGCCGTCGCCGTGGATCGTCGCCGGCTCGCCGCGCAGGCAGGCCGTTGCGAAGCGCGGCACCACCGCGGCGTACTCGCTCTTCGGATCCTGCCGCGGCCCGAAGATGTTGAAGTAGCGCAGCGCCACCGTCTCGAGCCCGTAGAGCTCGTGATAGAGCCCGCAGTACACCTCCCCGGCGTACTTCTGCAGCGCGTACGGGGAGCGCGGGGTGGCCGGCATCGTTTCGACCTTCGGCAACACCTCGGTGTCGCCATACGCAGACGAGGACGCCGCGTAGACCAGGCGCCGCACGCCCGCCTGGCGCGCCGCTTCCAGCACCGTCAGCGTCCCGGTCACGTTGGCCCGATTGGTCTCGACCGGCTGCTCCACACTGCGCGGCACCGACGGAATCGCCCCCTCGTGGAACACCACCTCCACGCCCGCCACCGCCCGCGCAGCCGTCTCCGAATCGGCGAGATCGCCGCGCAGCAGCTCGATCCGGCCGCGCGCGCCGGCGAGGTTCGCCTCCCGCCCGCTCGAGAAGTCGTCCAGCACACGCACGTCCCAGCCAGCCGCCAGCAGGCCATCCACCAGGTGGCTGCCGATGAAGCCGGCTCCCCCCGTCACCAACGCGCGTCGCCCGTTCCCGCTCAACTCGATCTCCCCGCGAGCCACGCGCTGAAGCGCGACACCCCTTCTTCCAGCCCCACCTTCGGCGCCCAGCCCAGCGCCTCCGCAGCGGCGGACGCGTCCGCCCACGTCCGCGACACGTCCCCCGTCTGCCGCGGCAGCCACTCGATCCGCGCCTGCACCCCGAGCGTCCGTTCCAGCTCGGCGATCACGTCCAGCAGCTTCACCGTCCGGCCCGCGCCGAAGTTCAGGACCGCGAAGCCGAGCCCCGCATCGAGCGCCCGCACCAGCGCCTCCACCAGATCGTCGACGTACGTGAAGTCCCGCGTGGCCGTGCCGTCCCCGTAGACCGGGATCGTCTGGCCGGCCCGCATCCGCTCGGCAAACTTCCGGATCGCCAGATCCGGCCGCTGGCGCGGACCATAGGCGGTGAAGATCCGCGCACAGGTGACCGCCAGCCCCTCGGCGTGATGGAAGCTGTGCAGCAGCAGCTCGCCGGCCCGTTTGGTCGCCGCGTACGGCGAGACCGGACGCTCGACCGGGTCGCTCTCCCGAAACGGCCCGCTCGTCTGCTCGCGCTCCCCGTAGAC
>CAYOHN010000583.1:0-1630 GCA_964403735.1 uncultured Spirochaetales bacterium
GTTCATCGACGGGCTGCACACGATCGTCGGCGCCGGCGCCGCCGAGGGCGCGGCCGATGCCGCCAACATGCTGAAGCCGGCGCTGGCCCGCGGCGAGCTGCGCTGCGTCGGCGCGACGACGCTCGACGAGTACCGCAAGCACGTCGAGAAGGACGCCGCGCTCGAACGGCGCTTCCAGCCGGTGCGCGTCGGCGAGCCGTCCGTCGAGGACACGATCTCGATCCTGCGCGGCCTCAAGGAGCGCTACGAGGTCCATCACGGCGTGCGGATCCAGGATGCGGCGCTGGTGGCTGCGGCCACGCTGTCGCATCGCTACATCACGGATCGCTTCCTGCCGGACAAGGCGATCGATCTGGTCGACGAGGCCGCGGCGCGCGTGCGCGTGCAGGTGGACTCGATGCCCGAAGAGCTCGACCAGATGCAGCGCGAGCTGGTACGCCTCGAAGTCGAGCGCGAAGCGTTGAAGAAGGAGTCCGACGCGGCGAGTCGCGAGCGGCTGGCGCGCGTCGAGCAAGAGGTCGCCGAGCTGCGCGAAACGCTCGGCGGACAGAAGGCGCGTTGGGAGGCGGAGAAGTCCGAGATCGGCCAGGTGCGCGAGCTGAAGGAGCGGCGCGAGGCGCTCGGCACCGAACTCGAGCGCGTGCAGCGCCAGGGCAACCTCGAGCGCGCGGCGGAGATCCGCTACGGCGAGCTGCCGCAGGTGGAGAAGGCGCTGGCCGAGGCCCAGCAGAAGCACGAGGCGGGCGGTGGGCTGGTCTCCGAGGAGGTCACCGCCGAGGAGATCGCCGAGCTGGTCTCCAAGTGGACCGGGATTCCGGTGGCCAAGATGCTCGAGGGCGAGCAGCAGAAGCTGCTGCACATGGAAGAAAAGCTGCGCCAACGCGTGGTCGGCCAGGACGAGGCGCTCGTCGCGGTGTCGAGCGCCGTGCGCCGCGCGCGCGCCGGACTGCAGGATCCGAACCGCCCGATCGGCTCGTTCATCTTCCTCGGCCCCACCGGCGTCGGCAAGACCGAAACCGCCCGCGCGCTCGCCGAGTTCCTGTTCGACGACGAACAGGCGATGGTGCGCATCGACATGAGCGAGTTCATGGAGAAGCACTCGGTCGCGCGGCTGATCGGCGCGCCTCCCGGCTACGTCGGCTACGACGAGGGAGGCTATCTCACCGAAGCGGTCCGGCGGCGCCCGTACAGCGTCGTCTTGTTCGACGAGATCGAGAAGGCCCACCCGGACGTCTTCAATGCACTCCTGCAGATCCTCGACGACGGCCGGCTGACGGATGGCCAGGGCCGTACGATCGACTTCAAGAACACCGTGCTGATCCTCACGTCGAACGTCGGCAGCCACTTCATCGTGGAGCTCGGCGAGAGCGAGCGCGACGAGATGGTGCGACGCGTCGAGGAAGCCTTGCGCGCGCACTTCAAGCCCGAGTTCCTGAACCGCGTCGACGAGACGATCATCTTCCGCCAGCTCGGCCGCGCCGAGATCGGCCGGATCGTCGAGATCCAGCTCGGCCGCGTGCGCCAGCTACTCGCGGACCGCCGCATCGAGCTCGAGGTCACGCCCGAGGCGATGCACCTGCTGGCCGAGCGCGGCTACGATCCTCATTACGGCGCGCGGCCGCTCAAGCGC
>CAYOHN010000584.1:0-1627 GCA_964403735.1 uncultured Spirochaetales bacterium
ACCTCCGCCAGCGCCTGCGCCAGCGCCTGCATGTCGGCGACGCCGAGCGCATTGCCGAGTTCGAGTTGGCGATCCAGGCCGACCCGAAGTTCGTCGCGGGCCACCTGAATCGCGCCGAGCTACTCGTCGAAGAATTCCGCGCGCACGACGAAGCCATCCAACACTGCGACCGGCTGCTCGCCGGCGGCGGAGAGCTGGCGCGCCTCGATCGCGGGACCGAGGCGGAGCTGTACTACCTGAAGTCGAAGGCGCTCTTCTACCAGGAAGATCTCGACGGCGCGCTGTTCCTGCTGCGGCGGGCGATGCAGGCGGCCGGCGAGCAGGACGTCTACCGCGCGTTCGAAGGGCAGATTCTCTTCGAGCAGGCGCGCTTCCCCGAAGCGCGTCGTCAGCTCGAGCGCGCCGTCACCCTGAACCCGGACGCGGGACACGCGATGTACCACCTGGGCCTCGTGCTCGAGCGCCTCGGCGACGCGGCCGAAGCACAGCGCATGTTCGAGCGCGCCCACGCGGTGGATCCGGAGATCTACGTGCTGCCGGTCGAGGTCGACGACGAGACCTTCGAGCGCACCGCGCGCGAGGCCGTCGAAGATCTCCCACGTTCGCTGCGCGAGACCGCCGAGCAGATCCCCGTGTTGATCGAGGATTCGCCGTCCGAGGACATGCTCGAGCGCTTCGACCTCTCGCCGCAGACGCTCGGTGTCTTCCTCGGCACGCCTCGGACCGAGGCGCACGCGACGGATCAGCCCGGCGACGTCGATCGCATCGTGATCTTCAAGAAGAACCTCGAGAAGGCCTGCCGCGATCACGACGAACTGCTCGAGCAGATCAAGATCACAGTGAGTCACGAGCTCGGTCACTATCTGGGCCTGAGCGAAGAAGACCTCGAGCGGCTCGGACTCGCGTGACGGCGCCGGCCGGCCTGCTGGCCGCGCTGCGCGAAGTC
Source organism: uncultured Spirochaetales bacterium (assembly GCA_964403735.1). Classification (GTDB taxonomy): domain Bacteria; phylum Myxococcota_A; class UBA9160; order UBA9160; family PR03; genus CAADGG01. Next base: position 947 of record CAYOHN010000584.1, read on the forward strand.
GTCGGCGCCGAGCGCTGCCTGGTGCGTCCCGAAGAGCTGCTGCCGTGGGAGTGCGACGGGCTCACGCTGCACGGCAGTCTGCCGTCGGCCGTCGTGCTGCCGCGCGACACGCACGAGGTGGCGCGGATCGTGCGCGCGTGCCGCCGCTTCGCGACGCCGTTCGTGCCGCGCGGCGCCGGCACGGGGCTGTCGGGGGGCGCGACGGCGCTGCACGGCGGCGTCGTGATCGAGTGCGCCAAACTGGACCGGATCCTCGCGATCGACGTCGAGAACCGGCTGGCCGTGGTGCAGCCGGGCGTCGTCAATGCGGCTTTGTCCCAGGCGGCGCGGCCGCACGGGCTCTTCTATGCGCCGGATCCGTCGAGTCAGTTGGCCTGCACGATCGGCGGCAACGTCGCCGAGAACGCGGGCGGTCCGCACACCCTGAAATACGGCACGACGACCAACCACGTGCTCGCGCTCGAGTTGGTGCTGCCGGACGGCGAGCGGGTGCGGCTGGGTTCGCCGACGGGCTGGAGCGCCGGTACGGATCTGGTCGGCGTCGTGGTCGGGAGCGAGGGGACCGTCGGCGTCGTCACCGAGGTGACGGTTCGGCTCACGCCGCTGCCGGAGGCGACGGAAACGCTGTTGGTGCTCTTCGCGGATGTCGTCGCGGCGTGTCGCGCCGTCGGCGATGTCATC
>CAYOHN010000585.1:0-1622 GCA_964403735.1 uncultured Spirochaetales bacterium
GGGGAAAAGTCGACATGCGAACCCGGCCCCTTGGTTGACGCTACGGGCGCGTGGGCTCGAGGACGATGCGGCGGAACAACAGCGCGCCGAGCAGGAAGCCCACGCAGGGCATGCCGGCGAAGAGCAGCCGGATTCCCAGCAGACTCTGCTCGGACTGCGCGACGTTCGGCTCGAACGCGACGGCACTGAGGACCATGCCGCTGATCGCCGTGGCCAGCGCCGTGCCGAGCTTGAGCATGAACGTGAGGGCGGCAGAGTAGACGCCCTCCTTGCGCTCGCCGGTGCGTCCCTCGTCCTCGTCGATCAGGTCCGCGAGGATCGACGGAGACATCACGCTGCCGCAGCCCATGGCGCTGCCGGCGAGCATCAGCAGCAGCACGATCGGCAGCACGTCGCCGGCGCCTTGGAACAGCATCCCGCCGAAGGCGCCCGACGCGAGCAGCATCGCGAACAGCCACGTGCTGCGTTTGCCGAAGCTGCGCGAGATCCGCACCCAGATCGGCATCGAGACCATGCTCGCGATGACGTACGCCGCGGGCAGCGTTCCCACGACTTCGGGCTGCAGAAGCACGTACTCCGCGACGTAGGGCGCCATCGTCCCGACGGCGCCCACACCGACGGATTCGACGAGCTGCACGAAGAGGAGGAGCCGCGCCGGTCGGTTGCCCAGAACGTCGCGCAGGCCCGACGACAGATTGCGACCCCCGCGTCGACCCTCCGAGACCGGCTCGCGAACGGCCAGCGGGACGATCGCGAGCAGCGCCACCGCGATCAGCGCACCGGGCAGCGCCATGCGCTCGGCCATCGCGCGCGGAGCCTCGGCATTCATCGCCACCTGGATGGCGCCGAACGCGAGCAGCATTCCGATCAGGAAGCTCATCTGGCGCGACGCGAACAGCCGCGTGCGCTGGTGCGAATCCCGCGAGAGCTCCGCTCCGAGAGCGACGTGCGGAAGGGTATAGAGCGTGAACGCCGTGTAGAAGACGAACAATCCGGCGGCGGCCCAGACCGTCAATTCCCCCGCGCTCAGCGACGCCGGCGGACTCCACAACATGACGAATCCGCCGACCAGCAGCGGCAGGGAAGCCACCAGGAACGGGAGCCGACGCCCGAACCGCGACTGACTCCGGTCGCTCCAACCGCCGACCACGGGATCGCTGACGGCGTCCCACAGCTTCGCGAGGCCGAAGAGCCAGCCGACGATCGCCGGCGTCAGCAACAGGACGTCCGTCGCGTACTTGAGAAAGTAGAACTGGACGAAGAACAGCAGATACGAGAGGCCGAGAATCGGCCCTCCGTAGGCGAGCAGCCGACCCGGAGAGATAGGGTGAGCGTTCACGAACTCCTCGAATCTCGGCGGGCGCGCAGCGAACGGCGGAGGATACCGACGGCACGCGGTCTGTCTCGCCATCCCCGCGCTCGGGCTCCCGCCTTCGACCTGCCTGGCGCCCACGCTAGGCTCCAAGGATTCGAGAAGGAGTCTCGCGATGGCGTTCTGGGACAAGAAGCTCCGCATCCCCAGCCCGGACGAAGCCCTCCCCGGCCGCACGACGGCGATGCCCGTTCCGGAGCGCCACGCGGTGCTCGCCCGCCCGGAGCGCCAGGTCGCGCCGGGACGCTAC
>CAYOHN010000586.1:0-1615 GCA_964403735.1 uncultured Spirochaetales bacterium
TTCGGCCAGCACGCGATCGGCCAGGTCATCGAGAGCCGGCGTTTGTTGGCGTCGCCCGCGCCGTCGCGGTGCGGCCGACGGCAGCGCCACGTCGAGACTCCGGCACTCCACGCCCGCGTACTCGTGCGGGATCACGCGCACCGGCCCGAGCACCGTCGCTTTTTCGGGGTGCAGAAGCGGCTCGTCGTCGCCGAGGGCCTGCATCCCGCTCGAGATCACGGTGAGCTGGCGGGGCAGGGCCTCGGCACCTTCGCCGAGCGCCTGCATCAGGAACACGAGGCTGTAGAAGCCGCACTCCTGGTTCCGGTGCAGGAAGCTCGAGCCCGGCCGGAAGCTCTCGTCTCGGGTGACGGTCCAGAAGTGGGCGATCCGGTCGGGCAGCAAGTCGCGGGCGGCGAGCGCATGGATCAGCTCGTCGTAGCCGATGCGGCCGGCTTCGGGCGCCAGCGCGTACTCGCGGTCGCCGAACCGATAGAACGTGTCCCCTTCACGGACCGTCACGACCTCGTGGCCCGCCTTGCGCAAGCGATCGGCGACCTCGGATCCGAGGCCCGCCTTGTCGATGAAGAGAAGCCACTTCTCGGGGGCTAGCGACTCGGCCGGAGGGATCGGCGCCTGGCGCCAGCTCGGGCGGCGCAGCCAGGTCTCGACCGAGGCGAGGCGTTCGAGCGGCTGTTCCCGAACGGTGTCGAGCGCTGCCGTCCGGCCCGGCTCGATCCAGAACGGCCGGTGTTCGAAGGGATAGGTCGGCAACGGGACGCGACGCCGGCGCCCCGTCCCGCGCAGGGTTGCCCACGAGAGCGGAGCCCCGGCGAGCCAGAGTCTGCCGAAGGCTGTCACCGCCGCCGCGCCGTCCGGCACCGCGTCGGTGGCCCGGCGCAGCGACGGAACCGCGCCGTTTGGTTTGGAGGGTTGCTGGCGGGCGAACGCACACAGCGTCTGACCGGGGCCGAGCTCGAACAGCACGCGTCCCGGCTCGCGCAGGATCTCGGCAATCCCATCGGCGAAGCGCACCGTCCCGCGCAGATGGCGCACCCAGTAGTCCGGGTCCTGCGCGTCCTCGGGGCGTACCCAAGTCCCGGTTACGTTCGAGACGTAGGGGATCTGCGGCGGCGAGAGCCGGATCGCGGCCAGTCCGCTCCGGAATTCGGCGAGGATCGGGTCGAGATGCCGCGAGTGCCCCGCCGCGTTGACGGGCACCAGGCGGGCCTCGACGTCCTGGTCGGCGAGTCGCTGCTGCAATTTCTCGACTTCGTCGAGCGCACCGGACACCACGCACAGCCCGGGCGCGTTCACGGCCGCGAGGTCGAGCGTGTCGCCGAGCACCGCACGCGTCTCCTCCTCGCTCATCGGCAGCGACAGCATCGCGCCGCCGGAGAGGCGGTCGATCAGCGTTCCGCGCAGGACGACGATCCTCAGCGCGTCTTCGAGCGACAACACGCCGGCCAGACACGCCGCGGCGTACTCGCCGAGGCTGTGCCCGATCATCGCCTTGGGCTCGACCCCCCAGGACTTCCAAAGTGCCGCCAGCGACCATTCGGTGGCGAAGATCGCCGGGCATAGACGCGAGGGCAGCTCGAGCTGGCGGCGTGCTTCCTCCGCTTCCTCCGGCGCC
>CAYOHN010000587.1:0-1605 GCA_964403735.1 uncultured Spirochaetales bacterium
CTAGGAGACTGACCCAAGACGGGACGAAGCGGCTGGGCGCCGAGACGCCCCGCCGCCAAGGCGCGCGAGCGATGCGTAGCCGTAGCTACGGAGAGCGAGCGCAACGCCGGCGGCGGGGATGGATCGGCGTCCAGACGCGAAGTCCTGTCCTGGGTCGGTCTCTAGGAGATCTGGACGGTCGGCGCCGCCGCGTAGAAATCGTTGCCCTTGTCGTCGACGACGATGAACGCCGGGAAGTCCCGGACCTCGATCTTCCAGACGGCTTCCATGCCGAGTTCCTCGTAGTCCAGCACGTCGACCTTCTGGATCGATTCGACGGCGAGTACCGCGGCCGGGCCGCCGATCGAGCCGAGATAGAAGCCGCCGTGCTTCTGACACGCCTCGGTGACCTGGCGCGAGCGGTTGCCCTTGGCCAGGGTCACGAAGCTGCCGCCATTCTGCATGAACAGATCGACGTACGAGTCCATGCGGCCGGCCGTCGTCGGTCCGAACGAGCCCGACGCGTAGCCCTTCGGAGTCTTCGCGGGGCCCGCGTAGTACACCACGTGATCGCGGAAGTACGCCGGCAATTCCTCGCCGCGATCGAGGCGCTCCTTCACCTTGGCGTGCGCGATGTCGCGCGCCACGACGATCGTCCCGGAGAGCGCCAGCCTCGTCTTGGTCGGGTAGCGGGAGAGCGTGCGGCGGATCTCGGCCATCGGCTGGTTCAGGTCGACGCGGACGACGTCGTCGGACAGCTCGCCATCATGGATCTCCGGAAGAAAGCGCGCCGGATTCGTTTCGAGTTGTTCGAGGAAGATGCCGTCGCGGGTGATCTTCGCGAGCGCCTGGCGATCCGCCGAGCACGAAACGCCGATCCCGACCGGTAGCGAGGCGCCGTGGCGCGGCAGGCGGATCACCCGGACGTCGTGACAGAAGTACTTGCCGCCGAACTGCGCGCCGATGCCGAGGCGTCGCGACAGCTCGAGCACCTGCTGCTCGAGTTCGAGATCGCGAAAGGCGCGGCCGTGCGAATTGCCGGTGGTCGGCAGCCCGTCGTAGTAGCGACACGATGCGAGCTTGACGGTCTTCAGTGTCAGCTCTGCCGAAGTGCCGCCGATCACGATCGCGAGGTGATAGGGCGGACACGCGGCGGTGCCGAGGCCGCGGATCTTCTCTTCGAGGAACTTCATCAGCGCAGCCGGGTTCAGGATCGCGCGCGTTTCCTGGAACAGCAGACTCTTGTTGGCGGATCCCCCTCCCTTCGTGACGAACAGGAAGTGATACTCGTCGCCGCCGGTCGCGTAGAGCTCGATCTGCGCCGGCAGATTGGTCCGGGTATTGACCTCTTCGTACATCGATGTCGGCGCCATCTGCGAGTAGCGCAGGTTCGTCGTCGTATAGGTATCGTAGATGCCCTTGGCGAGGGCGGCTTCATCGTCGCCGGTGGTCCAGACGCGTTGGCCCTTCTTGCCCATGACGATCGCCGTGCCGGTGTCCTGGCACGACGGCAGGATCATGCCGGCGGCGACGTTGGCGTTCTTCAGCATCTGGAGCGCGACGAAGCGATCGTTCGCGCTGGCCTCCGAATCGTCGAGGATCGCGCGCACCTGTGCCAGATGCCCC
>CAYOHN010000588.1:0-1565 GCA_964403735.1 uncultured Spirochaetales bacterium
CCGACCTCCGCCTCTCCGACTCTCACATCTCCGTCGCCGGTCCTCTCCGCCCCCCCGCGCCCGATCGCCGCCCCGGATCCGCGCGAGCCCGGTCCCGACTTCGATCGCGAACGACTCGTCGTCGTCGCTCACGCCGACGCGGAGACCAGCAAGACGGTGGCCGAGGCGCTCGAGCAGTGGGGGCTCCAAGTACTCGTCGCCTACGACGGCGTCGAGGCGATCCTGTCGATCCAGCGCACGTTGCCGCGCGTCGTGGTGCTCGATGCGGCGCTTCCGAAGATGTACGGCTTCCAGGTCTGCGAAGTCGTCAAGCGCAACGAAAGCCTGCGCGAGACGCGCGTCGTGCTGGTCGGCGCCGTCCACAAGGAGGATCGCTATCGGCGGGCGCCGAGCGACATCTACGGCGCCGACGTGTACGTCGAGCCGCCCGACCTGCCCGATGCGCTGCACGGCATCCTGACCGGTTTCGGTGTCGATTTGCGCAGCGCCGACGGAACCCGGGTACCGGACCCGCCGCTGCGGCCGCAGGGACGCTATGGCCACGTCGCTCGTGGCGCTCGTCCGGCATCGACGGAGGTCGCACCGTTCGCGTCGCCCCCCGCCAGCGAAGCGAAGGAGGACCGTGCGGCTGCGCGCTTCGAGGCGACCCCGAACCTGCCCGCGGCGACTCCCGCCGCGACTCCGGTGGTCGCGGCACCGGCCGCCGCGAGTGCGGCGCCCGATCCGCTGGACGCCGAGCGCGCGAAGGCGGAACGCCTGGCGCGCATCATCGTTTCCGACATCGTGCTCTACAACCCCGAGAAGTTCGCGGCGGCTGCGCGCAGCGGGGGCAATGCGCTGACTGCGATGCACGACGAACTCGAAGAGGGGCGCTCGCTGTTTCGCGAACGCATCGATGCCAGCGTGCGCGCCGAACGCGATCATCTCGGCGAGGAACTCGTGCGCGCCGCGAAAGCTCGGAGCGGATCGTGATCCCCGCTGACCCGCGCGACCGCGAGAGCATCGAGCACGACCTTTGCAGCGCGGATGCCGACGTGCGCCGACTGGCCGTCGAGCGACTCCCGTTGCTGGCCCCGACCGATGCCTTGCCGAAGCTGGCCGATTGCCTCGGGGACGAGAGCTGGCGGGTTCGCAAGAGTGCCGTGGCGTGTCTGGCCACGGTGCCCGAGGACTGGCCGGTCGGCGAGCATCTGATCCGCGCCCTGGCCGATGGCGACAATCCCGGCCGTCGGAACGCCGCCGTCGAGGCGCTGGTGCGCATCGGCCGGCGGATGGTCGAGCCGTTGCTCGGCTCGGTCGACAGCCCGGATGTCGATGTGCGCAAGCTGGTCGTGGATGCCCTTGCGGGCATCGGCAGCGAACGCGCTGTGCCGCGGCTGGCGGCTCTGCTCGGCGATTCCGATCCCAACGTGCGCGGGGCCGCGGCGGACGCTCTCGGTGCGATCGGCGGCACCGCCGCCGTCGCGGCGCTCTCCGAGACGGCGCTGCGGGACGACGAAACGTCGCTCGTACGCTTCTCGGCGTTGCGCGGTCTGGCGCGCCTCGAGGCCCCGCTCGGCGCGAAG
>CAYOHN010000589.1:0-1558 GCA_964403735.1 uncultured Spirochaetales bacterium
TGCACCACCCGCCGGTGCCGGGCTACGAATACCCGCTGCCGGTGGTGCTGGTCGATCTCGACGAGGGCACGCGGCTCGTCGCCAACATCGCCGGCTGCGCGCCGGCGGAACTCCGGATCGGGATGCGCGTGCAGGCGCGCATCGAGGCGATGGACGAGGACATGAAGTTGCCGGTGTTTCGCCCGGCCGAGAGCGGGAGCTGATCGCGATGGACTTCCGCTTCGGCGACGAGCAGACGACGATCCAGGAGCTGGCGCGCGGCATCCTCGAGAAAGAGGTGAGCAGCGACCGGCTCGAGGCGGCGGAGGCGTCTGCGGACGGGATCGACACGCGGCTGTGGCGGACGCTCGCGGATGCGAATCTGCTCGGGACCGCCGTGCCGGAGGCGCACGGCGGCATGGGGCTCGGGTTGCTGGAGCTGCTGTCGCTGTGCCACGAGGTCGGTCGCGCGGTCGCGCCGGTGCCGGTATTGCCGGCGCTGCTGCTCGGCGGGCTGCCGCTGGCGCGCTTCGGCAGCGCGGCGCAGCAGGCGGCGTGGTTGCCGCAGCTCGCGTCCGGCGACGCGCTGCTGTCGGCGGCACTCGACGATGCCGACTCCGACGACATCGAGGCGCCCGCGACGACGGCCACGCGCGATGGCGCGGGTTGGCGGCTGCGCGGCGCGAAGCGCTTCGTGTCGCTCGGCCCGCGCGCCGCGCGTCTGCTCGTTCCGGCGAAGACGGACGACGGCGTCGGCGTCTTCCTCGTCGATCCCGCTGCCGCCGGCGTGCGGCTCACGGCCGCGCGGATCTCGACGCACGAGCCGTTGTTCGGACTCGAGCTCGATGGCGCGGGCGTGGCGGACGAGGATCGCCTCGGCGGAGAGACCGCGGACGGCACCGCAATTGCCCGCTTCGCGCTCGCGTGCGGAATGCTCGGCGCCTGCGCGACGCAGATCGGCGTCTCCGAGCGCGCGCTCGAGATCACGACCAAGCACCTGCGCGAGCGCGAGCAGTTCGGGGCGCCGATCGGCGCGTTCCCGGCGGTACAGCAGCGCATTGCCGACGCGTGGATCGACCTGCAATCGATCCGCTGGATCACGTGGCGCGCGGCGTGGCGGCTGGCCGAAGGGCTGCCGGCCACGCGCGAGATCGCCATCGCGAAGTTCTGGGCCGCGGAGGGCGGCGCTCGCATCGCCGACACCGTGCAGCACCAGCACGGAGGACTCGGCGTCGACATCAGCTACCCGATCCATCGCTACTTCCTGTGGTCGCGCGCGCTCGCGCTGCGCTTCGGCGGCGCGACGCCGACGCTGGTTCGGCTCGGCCGCGATCTCGCGGCGCGCGGCCCGGCGCCGGCCGGCGTTCGGGAGGCCTGAGCCGCGATGGCGAGTCCGGCACGCTCCCCGATCCCCGAGACGTTGCGCTTCGACGCTGTCGCCGTCGGCGACGCGCTTCCGGAGCTGGCGATTCCGATCACCGTGACGCTCGTGGTCGGTGGCGCGCTCGCGTCGCGCGACTACACCCCCGTGCACCACGACAAGGCCGCCGCGCAGGCGCAGGGCATGGCGGACGTCTTC
>CAYOHN010000590.1:0-1549 GCA_964403735.1 uncultured Spirochaetales bacterium
TCGTTCCAGAGTGCGTAGATGTGCGACCGCAGTAGCAGCTTCATGAATCATCCGGGCTGACGTGCGGGAAGCCCGGGCTCCACGCAACCTCCCAGAGAAACCCGTCCGGATCCGCAAAGTAGCCCGAGTAGCCGCCCCACTCCGCCGGCTCGGCCGGTTTCACGATGCGGCCACCCCCGGCCGCCACCTCTCGAAGCAGCTGATCGGCCTCCTCCGGCGAGCGCACATTGTGCGCGAGCGTGAAGCCGGCGAAGCCGGAGCCCTCCGCCGGCACGCCGGCATCCGCCGCCAGCAGGGGCCGCGGATACAACGAGAGCCACGTCTTGCCCAACTCGAAGAACGCAATCGTCGGCGGCGTCTCGAGGCGCGGCAGGCGCAGGACGTCCTCGTAGAAGCGGATCGATCCCTCCAGGTGGGACACGCCAAGCGTGACGAGACTCAGTCGCGGTTCCATGCCGGACCCTCCCTGCTGCGAACGCGCGGTGCGGCGGCGCCCCGATCCCCAGGCTAGCGTCGCCGCATGGAGTCGATGAGCCGGGGACCACTCGGCGATCCGAAACACCACCCGCCGCTCGCCGTGCTCGAAGCGGGGCTCCGGGCGCGCCGCCCCGCATCGCCGACATCGGGCCGTGTTCTGCTGCTGGTCCGCCGCCTCGCAGACGGCACGCGGGAGACGCCCGCGCGCGCCCGACTCGACCGCGACGAAGGCCTCGCCGGTGACGACTGGAGCCGGCGGCCGCCGCGCGATCCCGACGCGCAGCTCGCCGTGATGCACCGAGACGTCGCCGAACGGATCGCCAACGGCCAGGCGCTGACGCTGTTCGGCGACAACCTCTTCGTCGACATCGATCTCTCCGCGGCGAATCAGAAACCGGGAACCCGGTTTCGCGTGGGCAGCGCGATCGTCGAGGCGACGCCGAAGCCGCACAACGGCTGTGCCAAGTTCCACCAGCGCTTCGGCCCGGGCGCGCTTCGCTTCGTCCAGGCCCCGGTGACGCGCGACCAGAACCTGCGCGGCGTCTACTGGAAGGTCGTCGAACCAGGCGAAGTCCAGATCGGAGATCCGATCGAGCGACTCGCGCCGGTGAGCCGGAGAGAAGCATGACGTTGCACGTGGTCGGGGCGGGAGTCGGGAGGACGGGGACTTTGTCGCTGAAGGTCGCTCTCGAGCGGCTGCTCGGCGGGCCCTGCTACCACATCGTGGAAGTCTTTGCGCGCCCCGAGCACGTCGGCGCCTGGCACGACGCGGCGCGCGGCCGGATGCCGGAGTGGCGGCACGTGCTCGGCGGCTATCGAGCCGCGGTGGACTGGCCCGCGTCGGCATTCTGGCCCGAGCTGATGGAAGCCTTCCCGGACGCGCTCGTGCTGCTCTCGGTGCGCGACCCCGAGGCCTGGTGGCGGAGCGCGAACGGCACGATCTTCCCGACCATCGACCGCGCCGACGGCGACTGGCGCGCCATGATGGAAACCCTCTTCACGAGCCGCTTCACACCCGCGCTCGACGACCGCGACGCCTGCATCGCGGCGTTCGAGCGCCACAACGCCGAGG
>CAYOHN010000591.1:0-1538 GCA_964403735.1 uncultured Spirochaetales bacterium
GAATTCGGCACCGTTGATATCAAAGGCGCAGGTTTCACTGGCCAGGCAATAAGCAGAAAACTGGAAGCCGCATCCGAAGCCTACGCGATTCTCACCGGCGCGCGGCGCGTTCCGCTGGACGGAGTCATAACCGGGACGCTCAACGACAATGAACTGATTCTTGATTTCAACCTCCTGCGCGACCGACTGGTGATCGGCGTTATCGCTAAGGAGGGTGCTGGCCGCGAAAGGGCAGCCCCGACTGGGCGGGCTGGGTGAAGACGCTCGGCGTCCGGATCGGCACGCTCAGCTCGAGCGTTTCGGGGTGCGCCCCCGCGATGCCCGTCCGGAAGAGCGAGACCTCTTCGCCGCGCACGACGAAGAGCGCACACGCGGCCGAGTACGAACGGGCGATCTCGAGCGCGAGCCCCATGACTTCATCTCGATTCGAGCTCTGATAGAGCCTGCTCTCGAGCCGCGCGAGACGAATCGAGATCGGCGCGCGTCGCTCGTCGGCAATCACCTGCTCGCTCTGCTCGAACTCCTCCGGCAGCTCCCACGGCTCAACCGTGGCTTCGGTCTCCGCCACGAGCTCGTCGAGCAGGATGATCTCGTCCTCCTCTTCCGCGTCGCTGCTGGCAGACCCGGAAAGGGGCGCGAGCTTCGCGGGCGGCGGCGCGCCGTCGCTCGGCAGCGCCAGCGGGGGGAGGGCGACCCGGCTGTCCGCGACCCGCTCGTCGGCCTTCGCCCGCGCTTCCGCTTCGACGTGGTCCGGCACGAGCGGGAGTGGCTCGCCTTGCGGTATGTCCTCCGGCCCGGTCGCGGTGCATGCCGTCGCGGCGGCCGCGGCGCGCGCCTCCATGCGTTCGCGCGTATCGAGCATCGGCGTCCCCGACGCCACCTCCTCCTCGGTGAGCCCGATCTGCCGGGGGCGGGTCAGCATGCCGAGGAAGCGCGGCGGCCGGTCGAGCCCGCAATGCACCTCGAGCCAGTAGAGCAGCTTGCGTTCCGGAAGGATGTACGGCACGACGCGACGCGACGACGCCATGGCGAGGAAGTCGAGCTTCTCGGGGTCGCACGGGTCGAGCATCACCACGTGCAGCGCGCCGCCGTCGAGACTCAGCGGCAGGGCCTGGCAGCGGCGCACCACCGGCGGCGGCACGTTCTTCAGCGCCTGGGGATCGGGCGCATCGAGCCATTCCGGCGGCGGCAGGGGAACGCCCGAGTAGTCGCTCAGGTACTCCGCCAGCTCTTCCACCACCAGATAACCGAGGTCGACGGCCACGGTGCCGATGCGTCCGCCGTAGACCTGCTGGAAGCGCAGGGCCTCCTCGAGCTGCACGTCGCTGAGGACACCGCGCTCGACGAGGCGCTGACCGAAACCGCCCATGAAAACGTCTCCCCTTCGAGCGACTGAATCGGCCCTCCGGGCGGGGCACTTGAACCTCCGCCCGAATCGCCCACCCCCCGCGACGGGTTTGCGGGTCGTCCGAGGACGGAGGATCGCCGATGGCTCGCTGCACGCACCGCGCCCGTTGCGCTCGACGGCTGCGAGCGCC
>CAYOHN010000592.1:0-1535 GCA_964403735.1 uncultured Spirochaetales bacterium
GTCTTTCGAATCGATACGGATCGGACCGATTCGAGAATCAACGCGGCGCGGCACTCGAACGAGATCGCATAGTCCCTGCGGGGCATCCGCGCAGGCCGACCCGCAGGACCGGGAGCGCTCCGCGCTACCAGCGCAGGACGGCCGACGACCACGTGAAGCCGGAGCCGAACGCCGTCATCGCGACGAGCTGCCCGGGGCGCAGCGTGCCGCCGCGCACCACCTCGTCGAGCAGCATCGGGATCGACGCGGCCGAGCAATTGCCGAAGCGCTCGATGTTGCTCGGGCACTTCTCCGCCGGGATCCCCATCGACTGCGCGACGAACTCGTTGATGCGCAGGTTGGCCTGGTGGAACAGGAACAGCGAGACGTCGTCCTGCTTCACGCCGGCGGCGTCGAGCGTGTCGCGCAGCACCTCCGGCATGCGCGTGACGGCGTGCTTGAAGACGAAGCGCCCCTCCATCTTCGGGAAGTGCCGGCCCGCGGCCACCTGCTCCTCGGTGATGCGATGCGGGTAGGACGCCGACCCGGGGGCCTCGATCCACAGCCGCTCGGCGTGCTCGCCCTGCGCGTGCATGCGCACCGCCAGCACGCCGGCGAGATCCGTAGGATCCGTGTTCGCCTCGACGATCACCGCGCCGGCGCCGTCGCCGAACAGCACGCTGACGTCGCGCCCGCGCGTCGTGAGATCCAGGCCCGTCGAGTGGACCTCGCAGCCCACCACCAGGACACGACGCATCATGCCGGAGCGGACGTACGCATCGGCCGTCGCGAGCGCGTAGAGGAAACCGCTGCACTGCGCGCGCAGATCGAAGCACGGGATTTCGGGCACGCCGAGGCGGTGGTGCAGGAAGAACGACGTCCCGGGGAAGTCGTGCTCGGAGGACAGCGTGGCGAGCACGATGCCGTCGAGATCGCCCGGCTCGAGGCCGGCGGCTTCGAGCGCGCGCCGCGCCGCGGTCTCCGCCAGCCCCGACGGCGTCTCGCCTTCCCGAATGTGCCGGCGCTCGCCGATGCCCGAGCGCTGCCGGATCCACTCGTCGCTGGTGTCCATCAGCTGCTCGAGGTCCTGGTTCGTCACCACATGCTCGGGCACGCACATCCCGGTGCCGGCGATCTTGCTGCGGATGGTCATTTCGTTCCTTCCTCGAGTCGCCCGCCCCGGGCGTGGACTCGTACGTCGCTCGGTTCAGGCGCCGAGGGCCGCAAGGCGCACGCGGCTGCGCTCGTCGTCGGTTTCGGTCCACAGGCGTTCTTCGACGGCTTCGAGCAGCTCGTGCAACCCGAGACCCTGAAGCGCCGAGATCGCGATCCCGCCCTCGTGCGCGGCGATGTCCTTCCCCTCGCCGGCCGGCAGCCGGTCGATCTGGTTGAACACCAACAACTCGGGAGTGTCGCGCAGATCCATCGCGTCGAGCACGCCGCGCACCGCGGCGATGCGCCGCTCGGCGTCGGGCGTCGACGCATCGACCACGTGCAGGAACAGGTCTGCGTCGCGCAGCTCTTCGAGCGTGGCGCGGAATGCTTCCTGCAGGTCT
>CAYOHN010000593.1:0-1535 GCA_964403735.1 uncultured Spirochaetales bacterium
TGTTCGATCGAGATCGCCGGCGACAGGCCGTCGATCGACTCGACCTCCGGCTTGCGCATCTGGTCGAGGAACTGCCGCGCGTAGGCGGACAGGGATTCGACGTAGCGGCGCTGGCCCTCGGCGTAAATGGTGTCGAAGGCGAGCGAGGACTTGCCCGATCCGGAGAGCCCCGTGAGGACGACGAACTTGTCCCGCGGAATGCGGACGTCGAGGCTGCGCAGATTGTGCTCGCGCGCGCCGCGCACGACGATCTCGCGCGGCGCCGAGTCCGCGAAGGCGTTCACTGCAAGCGCGAGCCGGCTCCGGACGCTGCATCCGTCTGCGCGCTGTCCGCGAAGACGCCCTTGCGCTCGACGTAGGTCTGCTTGCGGAGCCGTTCGAGGAAGCTCTCCAGCTCCGTCTCGTACTTCTGTTCCGACAGGACCCGCTGGATGCGAGGGGCAGCCTGTTCGAAGCTGACCGGCTGGACCTCGCGCCGCTCGACCAGGCGCAGCACCGCGCAGCCGACCGGGAGTTCGATGACGCCGGAGATCGCGCCCGGCTGCATCTGGTCCACCGGCTCGGCCATCCACGGCGCGAGGTTCTCCATCGCGACGAATCCGAGGTCCGGCGTGCCTTCGGAGAATTCGCGCGCCACGTCCAGGAAGGCTCGGCCCGCGCGGACCTGCCCGAGCGCCGAGCGCACGCGATCGCAGGCCGCCCGCCTCGCCGCCGGCTTGTCTTCGCGCGCCGCCACGGCGATGTGTTGGAGATGCACTTCGTCGCCCGTCGTGGGCTGGTCGCCGAAACGCTCCTCGTAGTAGGCGCGGATCTCGGACTCCTCGACGCGGATCCGCGCGCGGACCATGCCGCCGATGACCTTCTGCTGCACGATCTCGTCGCCGAGGCGTTTGCGATAGGCGTCCCAGCCCATTCCCTGCGCCTCGACGCTCTGTCGCAACTGCTCCACCGTCATGTCGTTCTCTGACGCCACGGCGCTCATGGCCTCGTCGATCTCGGCATCGCTCGGAAGGATCTCGCTGCGCTTGGCGAACAGCGAGATCAACGTGCGGTCGATCAGCCGCTCGAGCAGCTCGTCGCGCATCGTCCGGACGTCCGCATCGGTGGCGCCGGCTTCGCGCATCTGCGCCTCGATCGGACGAGCGAGCAGGGTCACGTCCGAGACGAGCACCACGTCGGTGCCTACCTGGGCGGCGATCCCGTCCACGACCTCGACGACTTCGCTGGTCTCCTCGGGCGCCGCGGCGTCGTCGTCTTCCTGCGCCCGCGCAGGCCCCGGCGCGAGCCAGAGGGTCAGCAGCAGCGCGGCGCAGCCGCCCCGCAATGAGTGATGGAACCAAACCATGCGACGGAACCCTCCCGGAAGCACCCGAAGGGTAACTGCCGGTCTCGCCCCCGTCCGGCCCGCCTCCCGAGCTCCCCGCGGGGTCGCCGTCAACCAAGGGGCCGGGTTCGTCCGTCAACTTTTGCCCGCCGGGCAAAAGTTGACGAACGAACCCGGCCCCTTGGTTGACGGCTCACGCCGCGAGCTGCTC
>CAYOHN010000594.1:0-1009 GCA_964403735.1 uncultured Spirochaetales bacterium
AGCATCGCGAGCACGCGGTGCTCGAGCGCCTCGCGCAGCGCATCGTCTGCGACGCCGACCAGCACCTGGCCGATGAAGCCACGCACCAGCAGCGCGCGCGCAGCCCCGGGGTCGAGACCGCGGGCGCGCAGGTAGAACAGCGCATCCTCGTCGAGCTGTCCGATCGTCGAGCCGTGCGCGCAGCGCACGTCGTCGGCCTCGATCTCGAGCTGCGGCTTCGAGTTCACTTCGGCCGTCTTCGACAGCAAGAGGTTCTCGTTCTTCTGCTCGGCGGCGCTCTTCTGCGCGCCCTTGCGCACGATCACCTTGCCGCTGAATGTGCCGCGAGCGCGGCCCGTCAGGACTCCCTTGTAGAGTTCGCGGCTCGTGCCGTGCGACCGCGCGTGATCGACGCAGGTGCGGTTCTCGTTGTGCTGTGCACCCGTCGCGACGTAGAGCCCGTCGAGTGTCGCCTCGGCGCCCTCGCCGTCGAGCGTGACGACGAGGTCGAGGCGCGACAGCGCAGCGCCCACTGCGACGGTGCGACTGGCGTAGCGGGCATCGCGTGCGACGCGCGCGTGCACGTGAGCGAGATGCGTCGTGCCGGCTCCCTCGAGCTGGAGCCGGACGTGGTCCACGCCCGCATCATCGCCGACGACGACCTCGGTCAGCGCATTGCGCAGCTGGCGGGCGTCGCCTGTCGACGCGTGGACTTCGACGAGCGAAAGTGCGGAGCCGGGCGCAGCCTCGACGATCACCCGCGGTGTCACCGCGACGTCGTCGCCCGCGGTCGCGAGGCAGACGACCAGCAGCGGCAACTCGAGACGGACGCCGCGCGCGATGCGCACGACCGCGGCATCCGGCGCCATCGCCACGGCCAGCGCGGCGAAGGTGCGGTCCGCGAGCGGCGCCGGAAGGGCGAGCAACGGCTCGAGCCGGGCGCCGTCGCGGGCGAGCAGATCGCCGGCGTTCGACGCGACGACGCCGGCCGGCAGGCCGGCGAGGTTCGTCAGGTTCGGCGCGAGGCGTC
>CAYOHN010000594.1:1019-1535 GCA_964403735.1 uncultured Spirochaetales bacterium
GAGGCGTCCGTTCACGAACACCAGGCGCGGGAGGTCGTCGAGCGGAAGATCGAGCGTGCCGAGCGCATCGGCGCCGAGGGTCGCCGACGCGGCGGGCTGCCACGGATGCCGCGCGATGCGCTCCGCGTTGGTGTACTTCCATTCCTCGTGCTTGCGCGTCGGCACGCCGAGCTCGCTGAAGCGCGCGAGTGCGCCTTTGCGCGTCGCTTCGAGCCAAGACGGCTCCTCGGCGCGCGCATCTGCCGTCATGGCGAAGGCTTCCGCCCAGTGGCGCTCGGGAGAGAACGCGCCCATCAGCCCGGCGCTCCGGCGGACTGGAGCCACCCGTAGCCCTTCTCTTCGAGCTCGCGCGCCAGCTCTTTGCCGCCGCTCTTGACGATCCGACCGCTCGCCAGCACGTGCACGTGATCCGGCACGATGTAGTCGAGCAGGCGCTGGTAGTGCGTGATCAGTAGCATCGATCGCGCCGGGCCGCGCAGCGCATTGACGCCGCCGGCGATGACGCGCAGCGCGTCG
>CAYOHN010000595.1:0-1526 GCA_964403735.1 uncultured Spirochaetales bacterium
TAGTGCTCCGGCGGATGATGGCCGGCGGCGCCGCCCTTCAGCACCCACGCGTTCAACGCGTGCAGCGCGCGCTCCAAGAGCAGCAGCGCGAGCATGACGGGTACGAGGCTCCGGTGGCGCAGCGACACCAGCAGCAGCGCGAGGCCCCAGGCGATCTGCGTCGCGCCGGCCCAGGCGAAGAGCGCGATCGTCCGCTCGCCGTGCTGGCTGACGTCGAGCCCGGCGATGACGCCTGCCCCGCCATCCGGCAGGAAGACGTGGAGGCATCCCGGGACGATCGTCGCAATGGCGGCGACCGTCAGGAACCACGCCGAGGCGGGCGCGCCGTGATACGCGTCGTTCGACATGCCCTTCCTCCCGAGCCGGCTCATTCGAGCAGCGCTGTACAGCCAGTGCCGTCGACGAGGCGCAGGACTTCCGAACGATCGTCGGCGGACAGCGCCTGGAACTCGTCGCGGAGCCACTGCAGACACCGGGCCTGATACGGGAACGTCGGCTGGGTCCACGGGCGGCCGTCGATCTCGGTCTCGAAGCGTTCCGCGCCGGACCGGACGGCTTGCGCGTTCGCGAGCAGGAACGGGGCGTACACGCGGCCGATTTCGCGGAGCAGCGGGCGCAGCGCGTCGCCGGCCTCGGCGCGACTCAGCCAGTCGTCCGGAGTGGGCTCAGTGCCGGAGAGATCCTCGACGCGATCCAGCCACGCGCGCACTCGGGGCGAATGCTCGGTCGTCACGGCGGCCGACGTCGGCTCGACGATCGCGAGCTGCGAGAGCTGCCCGTAGACCGCGAAGTCCGCGGCGCCGGGCCGCGCGCCGAGCAGATGACCGCGGCGCTGGATCCCGCCGTCGAGGGCGTCGAGCGCGCGCCGGTAGCTCGCCTCGATGGTGGTCGCCGTCGTTGCGTTCGAGCCGACGACGAAGAGCCGATCGATCTGCCGCTGCGAGACCTTCGCGGCCCAGACCTTCGCGTCCGCGGCGGGCGCCGTCGGCTGCGCCCAGAAGACCAGCAGCGGTCCGGCGTGGGCGGCATCCGCCGCGTGCGCCCAGCGGAAGTGGAACATGCACTTGGTCAGCCACTCGTCGGCGTAGTCTTCGACGAGGGCGTCGAGGAACGCGAGGACCGGGTCGTCCGGAATCACCGAGCGGCCGGTGTGCTCGGCCTCGAGCCGGCGCAGGATCGGCGTCGAGTCGACGACGGCCTCGAGCGCGCCGTCCGCGGCGGGGAAGTAGAACGTGGGCAGCAGCTTCACGCGCGGTGCGGGGAGACCCTGGGGCGACGGCTGATGGCTCCCCCAGGTCACCGCATACGGAATCCGCCGATAGCGCAGCAGCGCGAGCATCTTTCGCGTGTACGGCGAGCCGGGGGCGCCCAGCAGTCGCAGCGGTTCGGACTCGGGTCTTTGCGTCACGCGAACTGCCCTCCTTGTGCTCTCGTTCGATGCGTCGAGGGCCCGGGCGGAGGAGCCACCCTGCGGCCAAGGTCCTCGGCGGCGCTGTCTCGTGCGCTGCGCGGAGTGGGCAGGCGCC
>CAYOHN010000596.1:0-1520 GCA_964403735.1 uncultured Spirochaetales bacterium
GCTGTCAGATTCGTCGCGCAAGCTGGTCAACCATCAGGTATCGCAGCTCATCGACCTGGGGTTGCTGGCACGCAGCGACGGCGAATTTCCCAGCCTGTGCCTTACGCCCGAATCGTGGCAGGTCATGCGCGGCGAGCGAACGGTCACGCGGGTCGAAGCGCTGGTCGGCGAGAAGCGCGTCGAGGAACTCGCCCGGATGGCGGGGGGCGCTCGGGTGACCGCGGCGACCCGCCAACACGCCCGGGAGCTGATCGAGGCCGGCGCGCCGCCGCGCGCGCGAAGGCGGCGGCCGCCGAAGGCCGCGCCGCCCCCGCCGCCCCCGCCCTCGTCCGCTCGATAAAGCTCTCCGCCCGCTCGACCGATCCGCGGGGGTATGGCAGACAGCGACTCCGGTGCGGAGCGTGCGGCGGGCCGGCCCGTTCCGGCGGGGGCGTGTGTGCGCGTCCTCGGTGGCTTCTACGAAGGCCTCGAGCTTCCGATCGATCGGGAGTGGTTGGTGCTCGGGCGCGGTCGCAATGCCGAACTGACGCTAGCCGAGCCCACGCTCTCACGCGCCCATGTCGCCGTCGGCTACGACGGCGGCGGCTTCTTCTTGCAGGACTTGCGGAGCACCAACGGCACGCTGCTGAACGGAGAACGGCGCGATCGCGCTCCGCTCCGCGACGGAGACGAGATCCAGATCGGTCGCATGCATCTGCTCGTTCGTTTGCCTACGTCGGACAGGGACGGAAACGCAGACGCGGACGCGTCGCGCTGAGCACGTCTCGCCGTGCCGAGTTTGCTGGCCCCACGGGGGTTCTCTAGCATCCGGTGATTCGCATGCCTCCGGAGAAGCCGCTCGGCCATCCATGCCCCAACTTTCCTTCCAGAAACTCTTCGGGACCAAGAACGACCGCGAGCTGAAGCGGATCGTTCCCCTCGTCGAGCGCACCAATCAGCTCGAGCCGGAGATGACGGCGCTCTCGGACGCCGCGCTGGCGGGCCGCACCGTCGACTTTCGCGAGCGACTCGCCAACGGGGAGCCGCTCGATGCGCTGCTGCCCGAGGCGTTCGCCACCGTGCGCGAGGCCGCGCGCCGCACGCTCGGCCAGCGGCACTACGACGTCCAGCTCGTCGGCGGCATCGTGTTGCACGAGGGCAAGATCGCCGAGATGAAGACCGGCGAGGGCAAGACCCTCGTGGCGACGCTGCCGGCGTATCTCAACGCGCTCCCGGGTCATGGCGTCCACATCATCACCGTGAACGACTACCTCGCCAAGCGCGATGCGGAGTGGATGGGCCAGGTCCACCGCTTCCTCGGCCTGTCCGTCGGCGTGATCGTGCACGATCTCTCCGACGAGGAGCGCCAGGCCGCCTACGGATCCGACATCACCTACGGCACCAACAACGAGTACGGCTTCGACTACCTGCGCGACAACATGAAGCGCTCGCTCGAGTCCTGTGTCCAACGCGAGCTTCACTACGGGATCGTCGACGAGGTCGACTCGATCCTGATCGACGAGGCGCGGACGCCGCTGATC
>CAYOHN010000597.1:0-1518 GCA_964403735.1 uncultured Spirochaetales bacterium
TGGAGAAGGATTGGCATGCGATGAGTAGGCTCGACCCATTGCAGTGTCCATGATCACGGCATTGGGTGGCACCCAACGCCGTGAACCGCACCGGGAGAGGGTCGTCTTAAGTCCTTTATCGAAATGGGTTTATCGTCCGCGCAAGTTCGCGCGGCCTCCGAGCCGATGGTTGTTGTGCTGCAGCAACCAGAAGCAAGGAGGCCACGATGTTCATCGCATCGATCGGCGGCGGAGCCGCCGCGCACACAGTCTATCGGCACGCGCTCACGCGCGTCATCACCGACATCCTCGGCCCGCTCGCCGTCGCCGGCGGGTGGTCGGCCGCGTCGGTCGCCATCGCCTCGATCCTTATGAGCTGGGACGCCGGCCCCACGCTCGCCCAGCGGTTCGACTCCGCCCTGGGCGTGCTCGACGCGGCCCTGCCGCGCCGGCTCCGGACAGGCCGCACCTACCAGGGCCTGGTCAAGGCCCTGCGGCGCCGCTCCGGCGGCCTGATCGAGACCCTCGCGCCGCACCTGCGCGAGCGCACGCGCAGGGCCGCCGGGCGGGGCTGGAAGGTCGGGCGGTTCGTGCCCATCGCCGTCGACGGCAGCCGGTTCGACGCCCCGCGCACGATCGGCAACGAGCCGCTGGGCTTCGCCGGCAAGGACAGGTGCTCGCCGCAGATGATGACCGTCCTGCTGGTCCACCTGGGCGCCATGCTCCCGTGGGCGTTCGGCATCGCCGGGGTGCGGACGAGCGAACGCGCGATCCTCCGCACCCTGCTCGGCACGCTGCCCGAGGATGCGCTGCTCGTCGCCGACGCGGGGTACACCGGGTTCGATCTGCTGGGCGGGCTCGACGCCGAGGGCGTGAGGTTCCTCGTCCGCGTCGGGCGGAACGTCCGCCTGCTCACCGGCCTCGGCGACTACCGGCGCGAGGGCCGGGACACGGTGTACCTCTGGCCCGACGCGCGGCACGACCGCCCGCCGCTGCGGCTCCGCCTGATCCGTGTCGGGAAGGTCTGGCTGGTCACCAACGTGCTCGACCGGCGCCACCTGCCGGAGCGCACCGCGTCGACGCTCTACCGCAGGCGCTGGGGCGTGGAGGTCGCGTTCCGCTCGCTCAAGCAGACGCTGGCGCGCCGGAAGGTCCGCTCGCAGACCGCCGGGAACGCCGAGCGCGAGCTGGCCTGGTCGATCGTGGGCATGTGGACGCTGATGCTGATCGGGGCGCGGGCGATCCGGCGTGCCGGGCACGCCGCCGATCGGCTGAGCGTCGCCGGGGCGCTGCGCGCGGTCCGCTCGCCACGGGCGGCGGCGAGCGTCCGGGCGCTGCGCGACCGGCTGCGCCGCGCGGTGCGCGACGGCTACACGCGGCACGCGTCCAAGCGGGCGTACAACCGGGCGGCAAAGAAGAAATGCTCACCCCCCGGCCGGCCCTCGCTGGCCGAGGCGAACGCCGCGCAAGTCGCTGAAGCGAAAGTGGTTCGAGCGAGAGCCGCATGATCGAGTTCACGGCGTTGGGTGGCACGGGAGG
>CAYOHN010000598.1:0-1518 GCA_964403735.1 uncultured Spirochaetales bacterium
ATCAGCGTCTCGCGTTCGAGTTCGAGTACGCCGCTGAACGGGCGTTCGGCGACGGGTGCACTCTCCGTCTCGAGCGCCGTCAGCTCGCGATCGAGCGCGCGGTAGCGGGCGGTGCCGGACCCGAGACAGCCCGGAAGCCACAGGACGGCCACCAACAGCACAGTCGCCAGAGGGGCGACGCGAACGGGTGTCGGATGCATGGAATTCCTCGTTCCTCGGGGAGGCGCACGCGTGCGCCTGCGGAATCGGAAGCGATTCGCGGCCGAGAACGAGGAATCAGATCTGGAGGGGGACCGACAGCGCGAGGGGAGAGCTGCGTGGCGACGACGCGGGGGCATGTCGCGAGAAGCGCCCGGCGGCGCCAGGAGCCAGCGCGATCCGCGGCGGATCCGGCAGCAGCGCGAAGCCGGCGTCGCTCCGATCGGGCGGGACCGGCGCGAGTGCCGGAAGCGTGGTGTCGTCACAGCAGGCGAGGGGGAGCAGCGCCTGGCACGGGGCCGTCGGGGCCGACGCGAGGGCCGCGTCCTTCGGGCAGCACGCGTGCGCGTCGCGAGCGAGCACGCCGCCGAGGGCGCCGGCCGTCGAGGCTGCCGCCGCCGTGAACAGCCAGGCGATCGCGACGCTGCGCAGCCAACGGGCACGCGGACGCCGCGGATCGCGGTGCGCCGAGCGGCTGTTGGCGTCTAGGACCCGTTTCATCGCCACTCCAGAATGGCAGGTTGCTGGTCCGCGTCAACTGCGGCGCGTTGCCAGGTAGCGGGGAGGTGTTTCGGTATCTCGGATCCTCGACTACAGCGCCACGCGGCGCAGCCGCAGCGCATTGCCGATCACCGAGACCGATGAGAAGCTCATCGCCGCGGCGGCGAACATCGGGGAGAGCAGCAGCCCGAACGCGGGGTACAGCACGCCGGCCGCGATCGGAACGCCGATCGAATTGTACGCGAAGGCGAAGAACAGGTTCTGCCGGATGTTACGCAGCGTCGCCCGCGAGAGCGTGCGCGCCCGCGCGATGCCGCGCAGGTCCCCTTTCACCAGCGTGACGCCGGCGCTCTCCATCGCGACGTCCGTGCCGGTGCCCATCGCGATGCCGACGTCGGCGCGGGCGAGGGCAGGCGCGTCGTTGACGCCGTCGCCAGCCATGGCGACGACGTGTCCCTCGCGCTGGAGCCGCTCCACGGCCTCCGCTTTCTGCTCCGGCAGCACGTCGGAGACGACGTCGTCGATGCCGAGCGTGCGCGCGACGGCACCCGCGGTGGTCCGGTGATCGCCGGTCAGCATCACGATCCGAACGCCGTCCGCGTGCAGCGCATCGATCGCGGCGGCCGTGCTCTCCTTGATCGGATCGGCGACGCCGAGCAGGCCGGCGAGTCGGCCATCCAGCGCGACGAACAGGACCGTCTGGCCCTCGGCGCGCAGCGCGTCGGCGCGTTCGGCGAGCGGTCCGGGGTCGACGGAGATCGCGTCCAGCAGCGCGCGGTTGCCGAGCGCGACGCGCTGGCCATCGACGCGGCCGGCGAC
>CAYOHN010000599.1:0-1513 GCA_964403735.1 uncultured Spirochaetales bacterium
GAGATCGTCGCCAAGGCCACGCACCGCCGGGGGGCAGGCGAGCCCGCCGGTCGCTTGTAGGAACAACGCCGCTGCGTGCTTGTACGCGGGTACCGGTTCGCGGAAGGCGACGTTCCCGAGATGTTGGAGCGCGTCGTTGCGCGCCAGAAACGACGCGTCCCCGGCGAGGAGCGCGTGGTCGCGTGCCGCGAACGCCTCTGGTGCGAAGGTCGCGAGTCCGAGCAGGTAGTCGCTGCCGTAGGCGACCATGTCGATCGCGAGATCGTTGCCGGTGTAGACCCGGAACTCGGGCCGTGCGTGATCGCGCGCGGCCAGCCGGCGCAGCTCCGTCGAACGCTCCAGCGAGGAATGCTTGGCGCCGAGTAGCAGCGGGATCTCGAGCAGGCGCGCGAAGGTCTCGTCGTCCCAGATCTCGCCGTGGGGGGCAAACCGCGTCGAGAGCTCGAAGCCGATCGCCCCGTTCTCGGTGGCGCCGGCGATCGCCGCGTACAGCTCTGCCTTCTGCGCCGCCGTCATCCGGTGCATCGCCGGGCACTGCACGATCACCGGCGTGCCACCGCGGGACTCGATCGCAGCCGCGGCGTCCCGATAGGCCGCCAACGGATCGGCGGCACCGAGCGCAAAGGCGCCGGCATAGAAGCGGACGCCGGGGCCCAGCACCCGGCGCGTCGCGGCGAGCACATCCTCGCGCTCGGCGGGGCTCAGCAGATCGCCGAAGCCGGTGTCCATGTTGACGGCCACGTCGAGGCCCGCCGCTCGGGTGCGGGCGACGTGGCATTCGAATGCCGTCCAGTCGATGGTTCCCTGCGGTGTATAGGGGAGCAGGGCCGCTGCGATGCCGTGGACGCGCCGCCCGGCACGCAGGCGCCCCCATGCCGCTGCGAGATCCGTCGTGTCCGCACTCATGCCGCGCCCCTCTTCGTCTCGCGCTTGATCGCCTCGAGCGTCGCGCGTTCCGGGCGTTCGCGATAGAACGCGTCGAGTGGATAGCAGCCCGACACCAGGCCGTTGCGCGGTGCCGTCGTGCAGTCGCTGAAGGTGCGGCACAGCGCCTTGCGCCGCAGCGGCCGGCCGGCGAGCGCATCCGCCGGCAGCTCCGGATACGAGAGCGCCATCCGCCCGAGCCCCACGGCATCGAACCAGCCATCGCGAACGCACGCCTGCGCGACGTGCGGCAGCCATTCCTGGAGGTACGTCCAACCCGAGGAGACGATCACCGTGTCCGGAACCGCGCGCGCGAGGTCTCGCGCCGCCCCCAGCAGCCGGGCGACGCCGACCAGCGGGTCCTCCGGCGGTGGATAGCCGTCCGAGGGTGGAAACAGCGCGGGGCGCTGCACGTGCGGCGCGTAGTACGGACTCGCGGCGGTGACGTTGATCCACGAGACGCCGAGCTCGCGGAGCAGCCGGACGAACGCGATCGGCTCCGCGAGGTCGATGCGTGTCGGCTCGTCGAGATCGATCCCGAAACCGTAGCGATAGGGAAGATCGTGCGGTTCCGGCCGGCCCGCTCTGG